>JAFZLA010000065.1 GCA_017551705.1 Treponema sp. | reverse complement strand
TTAGCAACACCAGCACGGAAAAGGACGGAAAGGCCGAGCGCGTTCAGTCCGCGATGGACTATCCTTATGTCTTCACCGTCACCGACAGCCTTGGACTTACAAGCGTCAAGACGGGCGTCATTCCCGTAGACATTTTGGTAATCCCTGACGGCGACGTTCTCAAGATGGCTGTTCCGTCAATCATATTCAGAAGCAACCACGCGGACTTCAAGACCGCCGACGAGGCGCCAGGAAGCCAGGTCACAAAGGCCCAGGCCGCCAACAACGTCCGCGTCCTTAAGCGCGTGGCCGAGATTCTAAAGAAGTTCCCGGATTATACGGTCACCGTCGTTGGACACGCCAACAAGACCGGAGCGGCCGGAGAGGACGAGATTTTGCTCAACCTTTCAAACGCCCGCGCCGCCTTTGTAAAGGACCGCTTGGTTGAATACGGCATCAAGGCCGACCGCCTAAGCTCAGAAGGAAAGGGCGGAAGCCAGCCGGTCGCCGAGTTCAGCGACACGGCCAACTGGTGGAAGAACCGCCGCGTAGAATTTATTCTACATAAGTGATTTTTTGTAAATCTTATAAACGCTGCCGCAGTTTTTGCAGCTGACTTCAATGGGGTCGGGGTCGTTGGCAAGAATGTCATCGAGCTCGGCCTTTCCTATATGCTTGATTGAGTCGGCAAAGGCGGCCGCGTTGCAAGGGCAGTCAAAGACCACGTCGCGCTCCAAAACTATTTTTGGGTCAAACTCGCGGAACAAGCCTTTGATAAGCGGCTCGCGCGTCTGGCCTTCGCTGAACCATTGGCCAAGGGAAGGGCAGGCTCCAAAAGCGCGCTCGGCGTTTTGGATTATCGCGTCGCGCTTGGCGTCCGCCTCAACCTTGTTGTCTTCCTTGGCGCCGCCAGTTCCCGGAAGCGCCTGCATAAAGAGGCCTCCCGCTCCGATTACGCGGCCCTGCTTGTCAAATTGGATTCCCGTGCTAAAGGCTGTGTTTGTCTGCTCCGACTTGGCAAAGTGCCAGGCCAAGTCTTTTGCGATGTTGCGGAACCGTATCTCGGTCGTGCCTGTTTGCGGCGCCTTGGCTCCCTCTATGTCGCGGGTGAGAGAGACGATTCCGCCGCCAAAAAAGTCGGTCAAATCCCAACTGGTTATCTCGTGTTCAATCGGAATTTTGTCTTGGAAAATGTAGCCGCGCACGTAGCCGCTTGAGTCGGCCTCGACCGAAAAGCCGGCCGCCGGTCCGTCTGTGTCGTACCTAAAGGTCAAGTGCTCGCGGCCCTTCATTGTTTGTATCATAAGCGCGGCGCACAATTCCGCCTGGCCCAAAATCAAGGTTTCCAAAATGCCCAGGTTGTGCTGGGCGCGCATTTGGTTTACCATGCGAGTTCCGTTGTAAAGCGCGCCTCGGAACATTCCGTCGGCGGCCACAAAGACTGTCATTCCGTCCTTTTCGACGCCCTCAAGTTTTTTTAACAGCTCTTGGTCGGTGATCTCTTGCTTTATCATTCTTGCCTCATCCTTGTTTCGCATTCGATTCTGGCCGCGGCCATTTCGCGGTCGTTGGGAATCCATTGGTATTTTTCTTTTAGTTTTCTGGCCGCCAAAAGGCCGTCACCTTGTTGGGCCTCAAACGCGGCGTCGCGGTCGGCCAAAAATTCGGCCAGCGGGCAGACGCTTTCTTGGCTGTCAATGGCCAGGCCTGTTACAAGCCAGCGGTTTTTTGCAAAGGTCAGCGTGACAGTTCCGACGTTTTTTTCAACGCTTATGTCGCTGTCCGGCCCTTCGTTCCAAACCCTGTAATAGCTTATGGCCAAGTCCGCCGTTTGTCCGTTCTTTATTTTGAGCGCGACGGGCTTTTGCTTTAGGGTGGGGGCGGATTTTCTGTTGTCGGCCTCTTTCATGTCGGAGGAGTCGCGGCCCAGCATAAAATTTGTGATTCCGTAAATCCACTTGTCGCTAAGGTCCGGCCTGTAAACGTAAATCTCGGGCGAAACCGTTCCCACAGTTTGGTTAAAGGCGTCGCGCATTTTGCTTGCCACGTGAACGTTGGCGGTGGACTTTATCAATTGGGCCGTCTCTTGGCCTTTTGACGACTCTTGCATCAAGATTGTGTTCATGCCGCTAAAGCCGCTAAAGAAAACTTCGGCCGCCTCGCGCTCGGTCAACGAAATTGTCGTGGGCCGCATAAGCTTGTCGCGCCGGACAGAGCGGCCAAAGAAAAGGCTTACGGCGATTAAAAAGACTCCAAAAATAAAGAGCGCGCGGTTTTTGCGCAAGGTTCGGCTGGCCTTGGCGCGGGCGGATTTTTTTTGCAAAAGGCGCAGGGCCTCTTCTTCAAAGTCTTTTTGGCTTACGCTAACTTTTCGCTCCACGCCGTGGACGCTTCCGTCTGGGGCAAGCCCCAGCTCCGCCGCAAGCTCTTCAAGCGCAAAGTCTTTGTCCAGCCATTCCACCTGCGCGCCGGAATTGCCCCCCGCGCCGCCCGCGCTTTTTTGGCTTAGCCCCGATTCACGCAGCTTTGCCTCAAAGGCCGCGCTTCCGTACTCCAAGGCGTATGAGATTTGCCCGCTAAGCTTTTGCGAAACACCGTTGACTTTGTTTATAAGCGGAAGGTAGCGCGCGTCCAAAATGTCGGCCTGCCGTTCCTCCAAATCTTGGGCGGCAAAAGGAAAGTCGCCGCAAAGCGCCTGGTAAACCAAGACGGCCCGGACAAAGGCAAGGGCCCGCGCGCCCGACAAATTTTTGTCCTGCCAAGCGTCTTGCAGAGCCGCGCAGTTCGCGGCCGGAGCGTTATGGGCGCAAAACTCAAAAATCTTTTGCGGCAAAAAGAGCAGGGCCGCTCCGTTTTTTGTCTCTTTGTACAAAACGCCGCCCGCTCCGTTGGCGGGAAGCTCGCGCCCTTCGTTTATCGCTTGGGCTGCGCAGGCGCTGTAGGCGTAAACCGCGCGGGCTTTTTGGGCCTGGTCGTCCGCCTGCATTATGGCCAAAAGAGTGCGGCCTCCAAAGCCTTCTCCGGTGAACAAAACTTGCCCGCTTTGCTTTTCGGCCTCCGTTCCGTCAAAACGGAAGGAAGAAAAAGAAAATTTCATGTCCGCGCCAAAGAGCCCGCCCGCAGTTTTGGTCTCGCCATCCGTTTTGGAAGCCGCGCCAAGCCTGCATTCCGCCAAGACGCCTTTTTCGTTGAGGTCAAAGGCGCTCTGGACTTTTCCAAAGGCTGCTTCGGTCAAAAGCGAGTTCAAAATTGTCTGCTTGGTAGTTGACGCGGCAATGTTCATGGCTAAAGAATAATGAAAAAAGCGGATTGTTGCAAGTCGCGTTCTTTGGGGAGAATCTTCAAAAAAATTTGACAAATCCGCGCTTGTCCTTTACAATTTTTATCATAAACATTTTCGGAGGAAATTTATGAAAAAGTTTTCCAAGGCATTGGCGACTGTGATGCTAGTCGCCTGTATGGGGGGGGGCGTAGCGCTTTGTGTGAACTGACCCCAATTTTTAGGACAGATTAAGCAGCTATTTCGTTAGGAGCTTTCCAACCAAGATTTTGTTGGATGCGCTCATTATTGTAGTAATAAATAAAATTGTCAATAAGTTTTTTTGTTTCTTCGTAAGAAAGCAG
>JAFZLA010000064.1 GCA_017551705.1 Treponema sp. | reverse complement strand
GAAGAAGGCTTGACCGAATACGACTTGGTGATATGCGCCACCCACAACCGCGAGCTCAACATGGTCGTGGCCGCTTACTTGGAATCGCTTGGCGTCGGCCGCTCGGTAAGCTTGGTAGAAAGCTCGACATTCGCGCAAATCGCGCGCAAATTGGGCGTTGACGTTCCGGTTCCCTTGCGCGACACGGTTGTTGATTCTATCATGAGCCACTTGCGCGGAAAAAGCGTCACAGGCATTCACACCGTCTCAGAAGGACAGTTGGAAATTGTCGAGTGCGTTTTGTCGCCCAGCTCAAAGCTTGTCGGAAAGACATTGCTGGACATCGCTAACCCCGGCGCCTTCCTTGTTATGCTTGAGAAAAAAGCTGGCGCGCAAAATTACGTCATTCCGATTGGAAGCACAATTCTTGACGCAAACGACCAGCTCATAATCATTTCGCTCGCCGAAGAGACCGAAAAAATTCTTAAGCTTTTTGGAGCGCAATCCTAATGAGTTTGTTTTCTTTTTTGAGAATCGAATTTTCAATTTTGGGAATCATAGCGGCGACCTTTGTTTTTCCTGTGGCCGCCGCGCTTTGCTACAAAGAGTACAGCGTCTTGCCCGCTTTTTTGATTCCGATGGTTGTGGCCGTAACGCTGGCCTTGATTTTTTTTGCCGCTGGCCGAAAAAAGAAAATCGCGCTTTCTACGCGCGGCGCCTTTGTGGTCGTGGCATTCGCTTGGATTTTTGCCAGTGTTTTTGGTTCGCTTCCGTTTTACATCAGCCGCGCCATTCCCAGTTACATCAACGCGCTTTGGGAAAGCGTCTCGGGCTTTACCACAACCGGCGCCACAATTTTGGGCGACGTGGAGACGCTTCCTAAATCCATCGGCTTGTGGCGAACGGAAACCCACTGGCTTGGCGGCATGGGAATCGTGGCGCTTACCGTGGCGCTCTTTCCGCTTTTGGGCGTGGGCGGCTTCCAGCTAATCAAGGCCGAGACGACCGGCCCCGAAAAAGGAAAGTTCACTCCAAAAATCACAAACACGGCCAAGGCGCTTTGGACAATTTACATTTTGTTCACTTGCCTTGAGCTGGTTCTTTTAAAGATTGCGGGTATGAGTTTTTACGACGCGCTTTTGCATTCTTTTTCCACTGTAGGAACTGGCGGCTTTAGCAATCGGAACGCAAGCATCGGCGCCTACAACTCGGTCGCCATCGACGCGATTTGCACGGTCTTTATGTTTTTGGCCGGAATCAACTTTACCCTTTACTTTTATTTGCTAAGCGGAAAAATCAGCGAGATTCGCGACAACACAGAGTTTAAGGTTTACGTCGCCTTGATTTTTGTTTTTGTTTTGGGAATCACCTTTGCCAACTTGCAACATTACGGCGGCTTTTTGACTTCGCTGCGCTATTCGTCGTTCCAAACTGCCACGATAATTTCGACCACAGGATTTGCCACGACGGACTACACTTTTTGGCCGCCTTTGGCGCAAGCATTTATCTTTTTCTTGTTTTGGTGCGGCGGCTGCTCGGGCTCGACAAGCGGCGGCGTAAAGGTAATACGCTGGGTTATTTTTGCCAAGCAAGCCAACAACGAATTTTTGAAAACACTGCACCCGCACGGAGTCTTTAGCATCCGCTTGAACAACCGCGCCGGCCGCAAGGACATTGTCTTTAACGTGGCCGCCTTTATGACCTTGTATTTGATTTTGATAATTTTGACCACGCTCTTTGGAGCGGCCGGAGGCTTGGATTTGACCACCGCCTTTACAGGCTCTCTCAGCATGGTTGGAAACGTAGGCCCCGCTTACGGCGCGCTTGGCCCTTCTTGCAACTACGGCTTTCTGCCCGCCGCGCTCAAGGGCTGGTACATGTTCGCCATGCTGGCCGGCCGCTTGGAATTGTACACAATGATTATTTTCTTCTTCCCGGAATTTTACAAGAAGTAGGAACGCTTGGAAAATATTTTCAACCGCGAATAATAAAAAAGCCCTGCAAACGCAGGGCTTGTGTTTTTTACAACTCCGACTGATCCAGCAATTTTACGCCGGCTTTTTTTAGAATGTCCACGGTCTTGTCTTGGTCGTCGGTTTTGAGAACGATGTTGGCGCCGTCGTTTTGGACGCTAAGGCCGTAGAAGTAGCGGATGTTGAGGCCCGCGTCAAGAACCAGCCGGACGATTTTGCTAAAGCCGCCTGTTTCGTTGGGAACGCAAACGCCGATTACGTCGCTGACTTTTGAAGTGATTCCTTTTTCTTTGAGAACCTTGTAGGCCTTGTCGGTGTCGTTGACCAGCACGCGCAAAACGCCAAAGTCGTTTGTGTCCGCCAAGCTGGCCGACGCGATGTTGACGTTCTCTCCGCTCAAAATTTTAAGAACCTCGTCCAGCGAGCCGCCCTTGTTTTGCAAAAATATTGAAAGCTGTTTGATAAACATAATTCCTCCTATTGATACAACTTGCGCTTGTCGGTGACATGCTTTGTCTTTCCGTCGGAATGGACCAGCGCGTTGGGCTGGACAAGGCTAACCTTTGCGTTAAGGCCTAAGGCCTCGCGCAGCTTGTCGTGGATTTGCTTTGAAAGGTTTTCCAATTTGGAAACTTCGTCGCTAAAGAAGCGCTCGTCAACTTCAACTTGAACCTCAAGCGTGTCGCTGTTGTCAACGCGGTCAACCACAATCATGTAGTGTGGCGTCGTTCCGTCAATCGTAAGGAGCGCCGCTTCGACCTGCGACGGGAACACGTTCACGCCGCGAATGATGAGCATGTCGTCGGTGCGGCCCTTGAAGCGCTGGATGCGCGCCATCGTTCTTCCGCAAGAACACTTGGCGGTCTCCAAACTGGTCAAGTCCTTTGTGCGGTAGCGAATCATCGGCATGCCTTCTTTGGTCAGCGTTGTGATTACAAGCTCGCCGCACTCTCCGTCGGGAACGGCCTTTAGCGTGGCTGGGTCAAGAATCTCGGGGAGGAAGTGGTCTTCCCAAATGTGAAGGCCTGCGTGAGCGTCGCAGTCGGCGGCGACACCGGGGCCCAAAATTTCTGTCAAGCCGTAAATGTCGTAGGCCTTGATTCCAAGCTGCTTTTCTATCGAAGCGCGCATTTCGTTTGTCCAAGGCTCGGCGCCGCAAATGGCCGTCTTTAATTTTATCTTGTCGACCAAGCCCGCCTTTTGCAAGTCTTCGGCAACGTGAAGGAGGTATGAGGGCGTGCAGGCGATTGAAGTGGCGCCGCAGTCAATCATCATGTCGATTAATTTTTTTGTGTTGCCCGTTGACATGGGCAGTACCAACGCTCCGACGTATTCGGCGCCGTAATGCGCTCCCAAGCCGCCGGTGAACAAGCCGTATCCGTAGCCGACTTGGATAACGTCGTCCTTTGTGACTCCCGCCATCGTAAGGCAGCGGGCGGCGCATTCCGACCAAGTCTCAATGTCGCGGCGCGTGTAGACGGCGATCTTGGGCTTTCCAGTCGTTCCGCTTGAAGCGTGAACGCGCACCAGTTCCGACTTGGGAACCGCGGCAAGTCCAAAAGGATAGGCCGCGTTAAGGTCTTCGTAAGTGGTAAAGGGAAGCTTGTCGATGTCCTCGACTCCGCGAATGTCGCCGGGCTCAATCCCCGCCTTTTGCATTTTGTCGCGATAATAGGGAACGTTGTGATACACATAACGCACCATCTGAACAAGGCGCTCGCTCTGAAGCTTCTTTAGCTCCCCGCGGTCCATGCACTCTTTTGTTTGGTTCCAATACATTTTTTAGGGCTCCTGACAATACGGTATTTTATTGGATTGTGGGAAATGTGTCAAAGGGGAGAGAGAGGTATTCCTTTACAACACTCGTTCAGTCAGCCTTCCGACAAGGGAAATTGCTGGACCCAAAAGCAGCGACATGGCGATGGAGCCGACCAGAGAGCCTTGGACGGCGCCGCAAAGTTTTCCAGCGATAAGGCCGGCGGCTACGGCTGACAAGTCAAAAATTATTCTTATGACAAAAAAGGGAACTTGGGGAATCAAGCCGCTTATGATGACTGGCGTCGCGTCGTAGGGAGCCACGCCCATTTTTGCGTTCATGTAAATTGCGGCGACGATTACAAAAAGCAGAATTGTCGCCGAAAAAACCGCAAGGCGCGTTGCGAACGTTCCCTCTTGAATGAATTGGGCAAATCCGATTTTTGGCCAAAGCCAGCGGCAAAAATCAACGACATAGCCAATCAAAAGCATGTTGGCCAACGTTCCAAAGCCAATCATTTGCGGGCCAAAGGCAAAGGTAAAAATAAGCATTATTCCATAAAGCAAAACTTGCGTGTTGCCCAAGCCCCAGCCCAGCGCTGTCGCCACGTTCAGGTTCATAAAGCTTGCGGGGTCGGTTCCCCAACCAACCTCAACCAATATTGAGACAAAGACACCCATCAAAATTACGGCGGGCAGCATAAAGGCAAGACGCTTGGCAAAGTTTGGAACGATGAATTGCTTAAAAGAAAAATTCATGACTGCATTTTACAATATGCCGCGCGTTGCGGCAAGCGCCGCCTATTTTCTTTTATCTCTCCACCTTATATCCCGTGGTTTGCGCGACGGCAATAGGCCGTTTTGAGCCGTCTAGAATTTCGTAGATGTCGATTTGGTAAAAGCAAGTTGAGCGGCCGTCTTTGATGGGGGTGGCTTGGGCATAGAGGGTGTCGCTTTTGGCGCTGTTCATCATGTTGATTGTGGAGCTGAGCGTCACCGCGTTGCAGTTGGGGTTGTCGCAGTTGCTGGCAATCGCAAAGGCAAAGTCGGCCATCGTAAAGTAGACGGCGCCCATCACAAAGCCAAGGGCGTTTTTGTGGCGCTGGTCAAGGCGCAGCGCGATCTTTGACTTTCCGCCGCCGGCCTCCAAGATTTCTATGCCGGTTGTTTCGGTGGCGTACTTGTCGTTTGCAAAAAACTTTTTGGCTTCTTCCAGTGTCATTGGCGCTATCATTCTCCGCGGCCAAGCGCGAAGGCTTTTTTGTTCATTTCCAAAAATTGGGGCTTTACGCATTGGGCAAGAGCGTCAAGCCATTCCTGCTCGCTGATGTTTTTGTAGTAGGTCGAAAAGCGGCCCATCAAGACGATGTTGGCGCTTTTTGCCGAGCCCGCTTTGAGCGCAAGGCTGAGGGCGTCAATCGCGTCAACTTTGGCGCCGGCTTCTTGCATTTTGCCAATCAAGTTGTCGGGGTATTGGGCCGCTCCTGTGATTACCGGCATCGGGTCGATTTGCTGCTCGTTTACGATTACCGTTCCGCCCAGCTTTAGGTTTTCCATGTAGCGCGCCGCTTCCAAGGTTTCAAAAGAAATTATGTAGTCGGCTTGGCCCTTGTCGATTACGGGGGAATGAACTTCGTCGCCAAAGCGCACGTAAGTGACGACGCTTCCGCCGCGCTGGCTCATTCCGTGAACCTCGCTGACTTTTACTTGCACGCCCTTGTTGAGCAAAACTTGGCCCAGCAGCTTGCTTGCCAAAAGCGAGCCCTGCCCGCCAACTCCGACTATCATCACATTTGTTGTCATAAAATCCTCCGTTCACTGCGCCGCTTCGAATGCATTCTTTGCGCAGAGCTGCTTGCACACGCCGCAGCCAACGCACTGGGTTTGGTCGACAAAGGCCTTGCCGCCCTTAAAGCTGATGGCGGGGCAGCCGATTTTCATGCAGGCCTTGCAGCCAACGCACTTTGCGTCGTTGACTTGGAGCGGCGCCTTGGGCTTTACATATTTTAAAAGCGCGCAGGGCCTGCGGCTTATGATAACGCTGGGCTCCTTTGCGGCCAATTCTTCTTTGACCGCCGCTTCTGTTTGCTTTAGGTCGTAGGGGTCTACAACGCGCACGCGGTTGATTCCCATCGAGCGGACAAGCGCCTCCAAGTTGATTTTTCCTGCGGGGTCGCCCTTGATGTTGTAGCCTGTCGTTGGGTTTTGCTGGTGGCCGGTCATCCCGGTGATTGAGTTGTCCAAAATTATTACGGTTGAATCGCTTTGGTTGTAGGCGATGTTGGCCAAGCCGGTCATGCCGGAGTGCATGAATGTTGAGTCTCCGATTACCGCGACGGTTTTGTCCGCACTCGCTCCGCCTGTGGCCTTGTTAAAGCCGTGGATTGAGCTTACCGAAGCGCCCATGCATTCCACCGCGTCAATCGCGCCAAGCGGAGGCATCGCTCCCAAGGTGTAGCAGCCGATGTCGCCAAGCACCGTGCATTTAAGACGGGCCAATGTGTAGAACAAGCCTCGGTGCGGACAGCCCGCGCACATTACCGGCGGGCGCACTGGAAGGCCTTCGATTTTTTTGCAAGAAGCGGGCGCCTCTTTTCCAAACTCACTGGCCACAAGGCTTTGCGAGAATTCGTCTGTCATCGGGAACAAAGATTTTCCTTCGACCTTTATTCCGAGCGATTTTACGTAGTCTTCAATGAATGGGTCAAGCTCTTCCAAGACGACAAGGCGCTCAACTTTTGATGCAAAGTCCTTTATCATTTTTTGCGGGAAGGGCCAAACCATTCCAAGCTTTAGGATAGAAACTTGGTCGCCAAAAACTTCTTTTGCGTACTGGTAGCAAGTGCTGTCGCAAATGATTCCGAGCGACTTTCCGCCCATCTCGACTTTGTTGAGCGGCGAGGTCTCGGCAAACTCTGCCAGCTTTAGCGTGCGTTCCTCCACAAAGGGATGGCGGATTTTTGCGTTGGCCGGAGCCATCACGTATTTATGCGGGTCTTTTTGGTAGGGGCGGGCGGGCGGCTCGGTTCTGTCACAAAGTTCGGCCACGCTTTGCGAGTGGCTTACGCGCGTGCACATTTTTATCAAGACAGGAGTGTCGAATTTTTCCGAAATGTCAAAGGCCGCTTTTGCAAAGTCCAAGGCCTCTTGGGAATCGCTTGGTTCCAGCATCGGAATTTTTGCCGCGCGCGCGTAGTGGCGCGAGTCCTGCTCGTTTTGCGAAGAATGCATTCCCGGGTCGTCGGCAACGTTGATTACAAGGCCCGCGTTGACTCCAGTGTACGAAATCGTAAAGAGGGGGTCTGCGGCAACATTAAGGCCGACATGCTTCATCGCGCAAAAGGCGCGCTTTCCGGCAAGGCAGGCGCCAAAGGCAGTTTCGAGCGCCACTTTTTCGTTGGGCGCCCATTCGCAATAAATCTCGTTAAACTTTACGGCCTCTTCCGTAACTTCGGTGCTGGGCGTTCCGGGGTAGGAGCTAGCCAACGCGCAGCCGGCCTCATACAAGCCCCGCGCCAGGGCCGCGTTCCCCAATAAAAGTTTTTTCATATTAAGTTCTCCAATACAAAAGCCTTTGCTTGCGCCAAAGGCCCGCTTATTTTTTTGCCGCCTGGTACAAGGGGTAAACAGTCTCGGCAGTTTTCTGCAAATCTTTTATGCGAGTTTCGTGCGAAGGGTGGGTGCTCAAAATCTCGGGCGGCTGCGAGCTGGAAAGCGACGCCATTTTTTTCCAAATGTTCACCGCTTCGTAGGGGTCGTAGCCCGCGCGCGCCATTAGCTCCGTTCCCATGTGGTCAGCCTCGGTTTCGTGCTTTCGTGAGAAGGGCAGTGCGATGGTGTATTCCGCCGCAAGTCCCAGCAAGGCCGTTCCTTCTTTTTTAAGTCCCAATGTTGAAGAAGCCACGACCACTCCGATATTTTGAAGCGTTTCCTGGCTCGCGCGCTCTCGGCTGTGTTCCTTGAGGGCGTGGGCGATTTCGTGGCCCATCACCGCGGCCAACTCGCCGTCGGTCAATTTGAGCGTGTCGATGATTCCTGTGTAGACTACGATTTTTCCGCCGGGCATGCACCAAGCGTTGACTGTCTTGTCTGAGATTACGTTGACTTGCCAATTCCAGCTGGGAGCGTCGCTTCTAAAGGTTCCTGTTTGGGCTATAAGTCTGTCCGCGATGCCCTGAACGCGTTTTACGGTGGCGGCGTTTTTATTGAGCGTTCCCGTTTTGGCCGCTTCTTCAAGAACTTGCGCGTAAGACTGTTGGGCGCTTTGTTCCATTTGCTCTTCCGAAATAAGCAAAATCTGCTTTCGGTCCGCTCCCACGCTTCCAGCGTTGGTGGTTGTGGAAAGGCAGGACGCTAGCAAAAATGACAAAAAGGTGACTGATAAAATTGCAAAAATTTTTGTTTTCATGCCGTCAATTATACCGCGCTTTGTGTGGAAATTCTAGACTTTACGGGGCGTTTTTTTTACGCAATGTTGAACAGAGGCGCTGTTTTTGGTAGAATGGTTTTTATGAAAAATAATGAATTTGCAAAAAAAATTTTTTGCGCGTTCGCCGCTCTTTTTGCCGCGATTTTTTTTGAGGCGCAAGTTTTCGCGTTGCCTGGCGTGGCCAGCGACGTTCCCGACGCCAGCGGAGAATATGTTTTTTACCGCGACAATTCGTTCAACCGCGAAAGCTACATCGGCTTTCTTTACTACGACGATTCCACCTACGAGGCGCGCTACTACGCTCCCGCTACAGAAGCGCTGGCGGCCAAAAACATCGACATGCTTTTTACGGTCGACCCAAACAAAGACCGCTTGGAATTGACAGGCGAGCGTTTTGTCGCGCCGCCGCAGCAAGACGACGTGGAAATCGTGAACTACATCCACGACTTGCTCTACGAGTTGGGAGCGCGCCGTGCAAAGTTGGACAAGAGCTCTTTGGTTGATTGGACAAAAAACAAGGCGCCCTTTATGCAGGCGGGAACGATGGTCTCCGATGATTACGAACAGTTTGGCGGCCCGGTCCAAAT
The DNA here is from genome assembly GCA_017551705.1 of Treponema sp. GTDB lineage: Bacteria > Spirochaetota > Spirochaetia > Treponematales > Treponemataceae > Treponema_D. Next base: position 65,644 of record JAFZLA010000064.1, on the reverse strand, counting down.
GCTTTACGACGCGACCGTTCCGATTTTTAACCTAAAAAAAATTGTAGACTATTCAAGCCGCGACGTTTTTGTAGTCGTCACAATCGGAAGGTTGGAAAGCTCAAAGGACAAGTCTTTTGCCGAATTTGTTCCGCCAATCGCCGCGCAAAAGCGCGCTCCGCGGCAAATAAAGAACGCTGCCAAAGAAACGCTTAGCCTGCGCGTCGAAATTGGAAAAAGCTCCGCGCTTGTCCAAAGCGTCGCCGCCGACAAAAATTGGTCGCTGGCTGGCCAAAGCGTTTGGACTCTTGGCGACAGCGCGATCGCTTCGATGCAATCCTTGGCGCTTCCCGAAGGTTCCGAATTTGGACAGAATCAAACAGCCGCCCGTCTTTTGCGCATGTTCGCTTCAAGCAAAAATTCGGCTTACTGCGATTTGTCCGCGCTTGACGTTCACGCGGACGCAAAGAGCCTAAAGATAAGCGCTAAGACTTACAATCCAAAGACGCAAAAAACAATCACCGACATTAAAACCCTTCGCGCCGCGATGACAAACCTTTGCGGCTGTTTTTCGCTTGCGGTCTACACCGACGACTATCAAGCCAATCGCGGCTACTTTGACAAAATCGCAAAGAGCTACGACTGCAAGTTGGAGTAGGAAAAACAGCGTGGCTATTCGCGCCACAACAAAATCTTGTTAGCGCCGGCCTTTAGTTGCGCGAAGGGGCCTGGCAAATTCTTTTGCGGGCCGCGCTGGCTTCCTAAAAAGTCTTTGTCAAACACAATGTCTGATCCGTTGGGGTCGTCAAAGCGAGCGTCGCTTATGCGCGTGGCTCCCAAGTCTTTTGTTGAAACAACCGGAGCGCGGGCGGCCAAAAGCGCGTTGTCCACAAAAAATTCCAGGTAAGTCTTTTTGCCTTCGACTACAATGCGGGCGCCGGGATTTTTGGCGCTGACTGTCCGTTCGGCCTCTCCCTTAAAGAATTTTGCGCCCGCGCAATAATGGTTTTGCTTTATGTAAACGGCTTGCATCACGCGCATAAAAACGTCGTGGTCGCCGTCGCCCGCTTTGGCCACGTTGGCCTTGTAGTCGGCGAACGTGGCGGCGCTTGGCGCTTTTGTAAAGGGGCAAGACTTGAAAAGTTCTTCTATTGCTTTTAAGGCCGCGGCGAATTTTTGCTTGTTCTTTTCTGTAGGAATTCCTACAAAATTAAAAAGCCAGTTGCGCATCGCCACGCCAAAAAGATTTTGGTTGTAGGAATCCGTTCCGCCCAAAGACTGCTTTGTCCAAGCCTTGGCGCCGCCGACATAAATGTTGTTCATCACGCGGTCGTCGCCGCTAAAGGTAAGAGCCGTTCCTAAAATGTCGGTGGAGTGGGGCAAGTGGTAGGGCGTGGCGCGGTCCATCACTTGCTCGCGGCGCATCGTTCCCAAGCACAAGTTGTGAATGTAGGCTCCACCCTGCGAAATGTTGTCAAAGTTGTAATCGCTTGCAAAAATGTTGTTGTCGACGACGTAGGGGCCGTGCGAAACTTCGACCATCAAGTCGCGGTCGTTGGCGTAATACAAGTTGCTTGATATTCTTGTTCCCTGCGTCTGCCAGTCGAGCCAGGTTCCCAATGTGCAGTTGTGAATGTTGTTGTTTTTAATTTGAACGTCAATCGCGGCGTGCAATTTGATTCCCGCAATTTCGTAGCCAAAAAATTCGTGCTTGACCGCGATGTTGTAAATGTGGTTGCGTTCAATTGTACTAAAGACGCAGCCCAAGTGTCCCACGATTCCGTTTTGGCCGCAGTCGTAAATCACGTTGTCGCGGATGACATGGCTTCCGATTTTTTCTTTGCTCCAGCCCGCCTTTAGCGCGCGGAACACCGCTTCCATTTGGAATTGGTAGCCCGGCTTTTCGCGGTCTTTGGTACAGTCGTTGTCGCCGGTTGAGCCTTCCTTGCCCAAAGTTATGGCCGAGCACTTTGCGTCGTGAATGACGCAGTTTTGAATTATCCAGCCCTTTGCCCAGCGTGGTCCGAGCATTCCGGGCTGGTCGGCCGTAGGCGGCGCCCAAGGAGTGGCGGCTTGGCAAATTTCAAAGCCGTCAAGCGTTATCCAATCCAAGCCCAGCTTGTCGGGATAAAAACAGCTTTGGCGAACGCTTATCTCCACCAGTTCTTTGTTGGGATCTTTTTTTTGGAAGTTTGCGTAAATCTTGGTCTCGGTATTGCCCACCTCGGCGAACCATTGGTAAACCGTATTCTCGGGTTCCAAAATCGGCTCGGGCTTTCCTGTCCAAAACGGGTTGTAGCCGACCTTGCGCTTTTTTGCCTGGCGCGCTTCCTTTAGCGACATGGCCTCGTACATGGACTTTCCGTTTAAGTAAACGTCTCCAAGGTGAACGGGATTTTTAAGCGGCCAAACGACCCAGTCGCCCCAAATTGGCTTTGCAAAGGGATTGATTCCATTCCCGCCGTTTTGCTCGAAAATCGAATTTGGAACGTTGGCGCTCCAAAGGCCGCCGCCTAGGTTTTTCCAACCAGTGACAACCTCCGAACCTTTTATGATTGGCCGCTCGCCTTTGGCGGCGCGGTAGACGATGCGCTTGTCGGGTCCGCGACCTCCGTTTTGCGGCCTTACCCATTCACGGTAGGTCCCGCCAAAAACAGTCACGGTGTCGCCCGCCACCGCCACGGCGGCGGCTTTTGATATAGTCTTAAACGGCGCTTTTGCCGTTCCGTCATTAAAATCAGAACCAGTTGTTTTTACAAAATATTCGCTCATTCCTCCATTGTAACACACTTCACGCGCTTTTGCATAAAAATTTCGCTAGTTGACTGTAACGGCAAAAAAGCGTAAAATGCCTTAATGTGCTCGGGCACGATAGGAAGAAGAATTTTATGCCGGTAACGATAAAGGACATTGCCAAAGCCGCTGGAGTTTCGCGGGGAACGGTTGACCGCGTTTTGCACAACCGACCCGGCGTCAACGCGCAAGTCGCCCAAGAAATCAGGGCTCTGGCGCAAAAGATGGGCTTTGTTCCAAACCGCGCCGGCAAAGTGTTGGCCGCCCGCAAGCAGCAAATAAAATTTGGCTGCCTTTTGCCCGCAAAATCGATTCCGTTTTTTGACGACGTAATAAAAGGTTTTGAGCGGGCGCAACGGGAGCTGGCCGATTACGGCGTTAGCGTCGAGATTGTTCATGCTTCCCGCTACGACACGGAGACCCACATTAAGGCCATTCAAGAAATGGCCAAAAAGGATTACTCCGGCCTTTGCGTCACCACGCTGGATACGCCGCAAGTTCAGTTGGAAGTGAACAAAATAGCGCAAAAAATTCCTGTTGTAAGCGTAAACACGGACGTTCCGGACAGCGGCCGCATTTGCTATGTCGGCGTAGACTATTTTAGGTCCGGCCTTGCCGCCGCCGGAATGTTGAATTTGATTCACCCCCAAGAGCTCAACGCGCTTATCATCGCCGGCTCCTACAACATTCGCGGCCACAAGGAGCGCATCAAGGGATTTTTGGCCGGCTTGGACGCGCATAAAATCGCGTATTCAATTTGCGGAAAAATCGAGTCTTTGGACAGCGACGAAGTGGCCTACCAAGAAACTTTGACGGCGCTAAAAAAAGACACAAGCATAAATTGCATCTTTATCGCGGCCGCTGGCGTTGGCGGAGTTTGTCGCGCCGTTCAAGATTGCGGAAAAGAAAAAATCCGAGTTCTGGCTTTTGACACTGTTCCCCAAGTAACGCAATATCTCAACAGCGGCCTAATTGACTTTACGATTGACCAAGAGCCCGAGATGCAGGGCTACATGGGGATCCAACGACTTTTTTCTTGGCTTATGGAAGAAGGAAAGCGCGAGGCCAAAGACTACATTACAAACACGGTAATCAAGATTGCCGAAAATATTGATTAAGTAAGGAGATTTTTATGGAACACGTATCATTCAAGCCGCAGGGAGTTTGCTCAGTTCAGTTGGACTTTGATTTGGAAGACGGAAAATTGCATAACGTCAAATTTACGGGCGGCTGCAACGGAAACCTAAAGGCCATCGGCCGCTTGGTCGAAGGCCATGACGCAAAAGAAATAGCCGGCATCCTTCGCGGAAACGACTGCAAAGGACGCGGCACCTCCTGCGCCGACCAATTCGCCAAGGCGATTGACAGCGCTCTTTAGAGTTGCGTTCCGCTCTCAATCTTGGCGTTAAAGCGTTCGAGCTTTTTGCCTTCTAGCGGGTTGGGCTCGCCTTTGAGAACTTTGCGCAAGGCTTCCATTTCTTCGCCTGTAAAGCTGACGGCGCGGTTCATGTCGTTTTCGAATGAGGCGACGGCCATCGGGCAAACCTTGCGCACAATCTCCAGCATCACGTTGGCGTATTGGCGGATTTCGTACTGGGCGTGTCCGTCAAGGCGCAGCTTTAAGAACTTGAACAAGTTGTTCAAATCCATCTGCCAGTAAAATTCTGTGTAAAGCGAAAGCGGCAAGTTGATTCTGGCAACTTCGCGCGCCAAGCCTGTGTCAAGCAATTTTGAGTAAGCGTCGTAAGAATCCTTTTGGCCTTGCGCCAAAGTGTCCTGGATTTGCTTTGCCTTGTCCGCCTCAAACGGCTCGTCGCTGCGGCCCTGCTTGTTGTCTTTGCTCTGAGGCTCCAAGTCCTTTGTCTCTGGAACGTAGAATTCGTCCTTCATGATTGAATAGCGGCCGCTCACTTCGTTCATGCGGCCCATGCGGTGGCGAACCCACTGGCGCGCGACAAAAATCGGCATCTTTACGTGGAAGGTGAACACAACTTGCTCAAAGGGGGAAGTGTGCTGGTGGCGCAAAAGGTAGTCGATGAGACCTGCGTCTTGCGAGACGGTTTTGGTTCCGTTTCCGTAAGAGACGCGCGCCGACTGCACGATGCGCTGGTCGCTTCCCAAATAGTCGACAAGGCGAACAAAGCCTTTGTCGAGAACCTTATATTCTTTGTCCAAAATTTCTTCCGCTTCGGGAACAATTGAATGCGCCATTTAAAATTCCTCCTATCGTTCGGCTGTTCGCGCGAGCTTGGCTGCGAGCGCGAATGTTGCAGCTTATGCGGCTAGCAACGAATTGCGGGCTTGCCAACAATTTTAGTGCCGCTAGCCTCCTAAAAAATTATACTATTACACCTTTTGTGCTGGGGACTTGCCCGCCGCGGCGGGGGTCTATCTCAATCGCGGCCCTAATCGCGCGCGCGGCGGCCTTGAACAAGCCTTCGATTTTGTGGTGGTCGCTGCGGCCGCGTATTGTGTCCAAATGCAAGTTGCATTTTGCGTTTGTCACAAAGCCGTTCCAAAAATCTTCAAAGCAATCGGTCTGGAAGCTTGATTCCTTTCCGTCGTCGCCGACGCTCACAAGAGGAACTCCTGTAAGGCCAGCCTCGCAAACCAAAAAGGGGCGGCCGCCAAAATCGACCGCCGCGCGGCAAAGGCTTTCGTCCATCGGATACAAAAAGCAGCCGCTGCGGTAAATGCCCGCGCAATCGCCCAAAGCCTTTGCAAAGCACTGGCCCAAAACGATTCCTGTGTCTTCTATTGTGTGGTGCTGGTCAACGTTAAGGTCGCCTGCGATTGAGCCGGACAAGTCAAAAAGTCCGTGCTTGCAAAACGAGCGCAGCATGTGGTCAAAAAATCCGATTGGGTTTTTGACGTCGCACTTTCCGCTTCCGTCAAGGTTGAGCGTAAGGGTGATTTGAGTTTCGCCTGTCTTGCGTTCCACTGTCGCTGTTCGTTGCATCGCGCGCTCCTTTTATTTTTTTGAAGTTCCAACTACTTTGCGCAACTCGTATTCCAAAATGTCGGTGGCGCCCAAGGCTTGCAATTTTGGCAGCAGCGTCGGTACCTCTGATTTTTGAACGGCGATTTTTACCGCAAAGCCTGTGTTACCAAAAAGCGGAGAGATTGTCGGGCTCTTCATCGAAGGAAGTCCCTTTACAAGTTTGTTGAAGTCTTTTTGGGCGACGTTCATTTCCAACATGACGCGGTTGCGCGCGTTGAGCACCGCTTCAAAGAGCATTTTGAGCTCCATGATTTTTTGCTTTTTTTGCGGGTCTTTGAGCGCCTCTTTGCTGGCGTACATTCTTGTGGAAGATTCCATCAAGGTGTCCACGATTTTAAGGTTGTTGGCCTTGAGCGACGAGCCGGTGCTTGTGTTGTCGATAAGGATTTGCGCCAAAGACGCTTCGTTGTCCTGAACAAAGCCTTCGCTGGTTCCCCAAGTGCGGAAAATCGTTCCGTTTATTTTTTTGTCCTTGATCCATTTTTTGCTCAGGTTTTGGTATTCTGTCGCGATGGTCACGGGCTTTGCTATGAGCTTTTCAAAATTGACTGTGTTGGGAACGGCGGCCACAATCTTTACCGGGTCAAAGCCCAAGTCCATTATCTCGGTCACTTTGCCCTGAACGCCGTTTTCGTAAACCCAGTCTTTTCCGCTAAAGGCCACGTCGGCCTTGTTGCCCGCCAAAAGCGCGCTGGCAATTTGCGGCTTTACAACCTGAAAGGCCAAGTCCTTTTGGTTTGTTATCGGAAAGTATGTTCTGTCGGGCAGGTAGATAGAAATGCCCACGTCGCTCAACAATTCGTAAACCGATTCATAAATGCGGCCCTTGGCCAAAAGAATGCTCAATTTTTCCATAATAAGGTATTGTAGCGATTATTGGGGGAATGTTCAAGGATTTGGACGGCGCGTTCTTTACGCCCAAAAGGGTTTGCGCTCGCCGCCCTGTGTCTTTTCCAAAAACGCGGTGATGATCGGGCGGCCAAGCAATACTTCTTGCGCGCCAAGGGCAAGAGCCGCTAGGGCGTCTTCTTTGCTGCGGACGCCGCCGTCAACCCAGACCGCGCCGCAAACATTTTTTATGCGCGCGATGTTGGCTTGCAAAAATTTTGCGGTGGAACCTATGTCGGTCTCCACGCGGCCGCCGTGGTTTGAGATGTAGGCGACGTCGGGCTTTAGTTCTTCTATCAGGGCGAGGCTTTGTTGGGTAAAGACGCCTTTTACGGCAAGAGGAAGTTTTGTCGCCTTGCGCAATTCGGAAAGCTGGGCGGCGGTCTTTTGTTCCAAGTGGACTTTGTTTCGCATCGTGACGATGTTGTAGGAATCGATGTCAACGCCAATGTATTCGGCTACGGGCAGGGCCCATTCGGCGCGCTCCAAAAGCTTTTCTTGCGGGTAGGGTTTTAAGAAAACGGCGGCTTTCTTAGTCAGTTTTTGGACCGCCGCGATTCCGGCTTGCAGCTTGTTGTCGGGGCAGCCGTCGCCTACGCCAAGTTTTATTCCCAAGCTGTCGGCAAAGGCGTAAAAGGGCGCGTAAAAGGATTCTTCGTCGGGCCAGCCTACGTTTTCTTGCGCGCCCGTTATCGGGGCAAGGCGCAATTTTTGGGCGCCAAAAGAGGCGGCGGCTTCTTGCAGTTTTTCTTGCGGGATTGAGGAAAGAATTTTTTTCCAGCCTTGGACGTTCAGGCTAAAATTCTTTCCTTCAAAAACACCGCCCATTCCCGGAAGCTCGCCCAGGCATCCGGCGCCGTCGCATTGTGGGCAAAGGCGGCATTTAAAATTGGCGGACAAGTTAGTCTCCAAAAGAAGTTCCCAGGGCGCGCGCCGCCAAAAGCATGGGGTGGTCAAGGGGAACGTTCTTTACTTTGCCGGCAACGTCTTTTAACGGAACGCCGACAATCTTTTGGTCTTGAATGGCGACGAGCTTTCCGAACTCTCCGCGCGCCAAAAAGTCGGCGGCGGCGCAGCCGTACTGGCTTGCCAAAACTCTGTCGTATGGAGAAGGCGTTCCGCCGCGCTGCAAGTAGCCCAAGACGGTGACGCGCGACTCAAGGTTTGTGCGCTCGCCCAATTCCTTGGCCACGCGGTAGGCGATTGAGTAAGGCATTTCGGCGCGCGCTTTTTTAAAGGCCTTTTTGTCAAGCTTGGCTTCGTCCTTGCTGAGAGCGCCTTCGGCCACGACGACGATGGAAAATTCTTTTCCGTCTTCCTTGCGCTTCATGACTTTTTTTGCCACGCTGTCGATGTCGTAGGGAATTTCGGGCAAGAGAATCACGTCTCCGCCGCCGGCCACTCCTGAATAAAGTCCGAGCCAGCCGGCCTTGTGGCCCATCACTTCGATTACCATAAGTCTGCTGTGGCTGTGCGCCGTGGTGTGAATGCGGTCAATCGCTTCCGTCGCGACGTCAAGCGCGGTGTGGAAGCCGAATGTCATGTCGGTGTGAACGATGTCGTTGTCGATTGTTTTGGGAAGGCCGATTACATTGAGGCCTTCGTCGGCCAAGAGGCTGGCGGTGGTATTGGTTCCGTTCCCGCCAAGACAGACAAGAGCGTCCAAGCCCCATTTTTTGTAATTCTTTTTTATCGCGTCCACCGGCATCATTTTTGCCACCGGATCGGGTTCCTTTGCCTTAAAGGGCTTTTCGCGGCTGGTTCCCAAAAGCGTTCCGCCGATTGTCAAAATTCCGCGCAAATCTTCGGACTTGAGCGGAACCATGTTGCCTTGAACAAGGCCCCGGTATCCGTTTTGGATTCCAAAAAATTCCATTCCGTACTGAACCATTCCAGCCCGGCAAACTCCGCGGATGGCCGCGTTCAAACCGGGGGCGTCTCCCCCGCTGGTGAGAATTCCCACCTTTTTCACAGAAGTCTTGCTCATAAGCACGATTATAGCATTAAATTGCGCGCGAATTCAAGGTTATAATGCGCATGCCGTCGCGCAAAGGAGGAAGCTTATGATTTACGGATACATTCGGGTCAGCACTGACAAACAAACAGTTGAAAACCAGCGCTTTGAAATTTCAAAATATGCCAGGAAGAACAACCTTCCGATCGACCAGTGGATTGAAGAGACGGTCAGCGGAACGATCGCTCCCGACAAAAGAAACCTGGGAAAACTGATCGATATGGCAAGGAGCCGGGACATCATCATTTGTTCCGAGCTTTCCCGCCTGGGAAGAAATATTTTTATGATTATGTCGATTTTGAACACTTTGATGGAAACAAATGTCAGCGTTTACACGGTAAAGGAGGGCTACCGGTTGGGGGACGACTTGACCAGCAAGGTTTTGGCCTTCGCGTTCAGCATCTCAGCCGAGATTGAGCGGGAACTGATATCCCAGCGGACGCGGGAGGCCTTGCGCCGCAGAAAGGCGGAGGGAAGGACTTTGGGCCATCCCAAGGGAAAGCGGAATTCCCATGTAAAGCTTTCGGGGCAGGAGGACAAAATTCGGCAAATGCTGGCTTTTGGCTATTCAAAGGCGGTCATCAGCAAGGAGCTCAACGTGTGCCCGGCGACCGTCTATAACTTTATAAAAAGCGCGTTATGAGTCGGAACGTTTTTTCGCTACGACAATGTTCAAAAGCGCCGCGACAAGAACGGAAGTGACAATCACAATTGGCGGCAAAATCCAGTTGATCGCAAGGTCGCCCGCGTTGTAAAAAATCATGGCGTCCTTTATGACCGTTCCGATGATGTAGTGCAAAAGGTAAATCCACACTCCCAAGGCCGAGCCGACAAAGACCAAAAAGGCTGGGCGCGACAGGCCCGGCTTTTGAAGGGCCAGCAAAAAGGCAAGCGTGGCCGACGAAATTTTAAAGACTTGCGAAAGGTCCAGATCCGCCACGCGGACGTTGACCGACACATACATGAGCGCCAACGAAATGGCGAGCGCGATGGCTGTCAGCGTCGTGGTTTTGTCGCCTGGTTCGGAACTGTTTTGACTGCGTCTTTGAGCGATCCAATGGCCCAAAAGCATTATCGGAAGCGCTCCTACAATGGCGTTTCCGCTCAAGTGCCAGTCCGCTCCAAAGGAATTTGTGTAAGTCTCCATGCCGATTCTGAGCGCCAGCAAAAAGGGAATGGCGGCGTGGGCAACCTTAAACGCCCGCGCTTTTGAAATCAATGCGAACAAAAGGTAGCTGTAGAGGATGGCGGCCATGTACCACAAGGGGTCTCCGTGGATTATTTCAAAGTCGCCCAAAAAAATCATGCGGGCCCACAAGGTGGGGCTTTTAAAGCCTTCTATCCATTGGCCAAACGAGCCTTGCGCGAGCTTTTCGATTGCCGTGACCGCAAAATACAGCGCGACGACACAAATCAAAATCCGCAAATTGCGCCAAAAGCGCTTCATCACGCGGCGGCCTGTCTCCGCTTGGTCGCTCTCGTAAGAAAAATAGCCGCTGGCCAGCAAAAACAGGATAACGCCGGCAACTCCTGTAGCGCACAAAATTCGGCCCAAAGCGCCCGGAAACTGAAAATGCACCAATACCACGCAAATGGCCGCCACGGCCTCAAGAATGGCGAGCGTCTTGTTTTTTTCTTTCATTTTTGCTCCTGCCTTGCAATGCATAAAAATTCAAATTCTTTTGCAATTCTATAGAATATGCGCTATAATTACAAGAATAATCCATCTATAAATAGGGGCTTTATATGAAACCGTTGAGAAGCGATGTCAGCTGGAGATTTTTGGACGAATACCGGGGAAAGTTTTTTAAGTCAAACTGGCCCACGTTGCCGCAAATGTTCCGCATTTCGGTGGAACGCTGGCCGGACAACAATTGTTTTGTTGACTTTGACGGAAACGGCGGTTCCAAGCAATCGTACACATACATCCAAGTTTGGCGCAAGGTGGAAACGCTCGCCCAATGGATGATTGCCAACGGAATAAAGAAAGGCGACTGCGTCGCTGTCAGCGGAAAAAATTCCCCCGAATGGGCGACTGTCTTTATCGCCTCAATGTTGGCTGGAGCCATTGCCTGCCCGATGGACTACGCTCTCCACGAAAATGAGCTTGCCAATCTGTTCAAAACCGCCAAGCCCAAGATGATTTTTGTCGACGAAGAAAAATTCGCTTGGTGCTCAAAAAATAAATTCGGCGCCAAAGTTTATTCTCTTTCTCCAAAAAAGGACCCCAAACTTTTCATATACAACTTGCCCGCTCCTAAAAAAGCGCCCGCCTATCCGAATGTTTCGGACAAAGACACGGCGGCAATTTTGTTCACAAGCGGAACTACAGGAACTCCAAAAGGCGTTATGCTCAGCCACGAAAACTTGGTCAGCGACTGCTTTATCGCTCAGCAAAACATCATCCTTTACGACACGGACGTTTTTTACAACTTGCTCCCGATTCACCACGCGTACACGATGCAGGCGGCCTTGATTTGCCCGCTAAGCGCTGGATGCTCGATTGTGTTTGGAAAGAGCATGGCTGTTACCCGCTTGCTCAAAGAACTTAAAGAAGGAAAAATCACTTTGATGCTTGGCGTTCCGCTTTTGTACAACAAGTTGTACACAGGAATTCTTAAAGGCGTGGCCGCCAAGGGAAAGGCCGTTGAGCTTTTGATAAAGTTCTTGATGAACGTAAGCTACGGAATAAAAAAATTGATTGGCGTCAACATCGGAAAGTACTTGCTGCATTCTCTTTTGGAAGCCGCCAACATTTCGACAATCCGCGTCGCCATTTGCGGAGGCGGCCCGCTCGCTTCCAGCATATTCAAAGGCTACAACGCTTTGGGCATCGACTTTATACAAGGCTACGGCTTGACCGAAACTTCGCCCATCATCGCGCTCAATCCGATGGAACATTTTAAGATTGAAAGCGTGGGCATGGACTTTAGCCCCTGGGAAGAAATCAAGATTTTGGATCCCAACGAGCAGGGCATTGGCGAGATTGCCGTAAAGGGCCCGATGGTCATGCAGGGCTACTACAACATGCCTTACGAAACGCAAGAAATGTTCACAAAGGACGGCTTCTTAAAGACCGGCGACTTGGGTTGGATGGACAAGGAGCACTACCTTATGCTCAGCGGCCGCGCCAAAAACCTTATCGTCACCGAAGGCGGAAAGAACGTTTACCCCGAAGAAATCGAAGACGCCTTCCAGCTTGAGTACGACATTGAGCAAATTATGGTTCGCGGTTATGTGGCCAACGAAGCGACCAAGTCTGAAGAAATCGAAGCTTTGATTTATCCGGCGGACGATTTGCTTGCCCGCCTTGGAGTGGACCGCTCCAACGCCGACAAGGACAAGCGCGTCCACGACGAAATCAAAAAGATTGTTGACAAGATCAACAAGGGCTTGCAGCCCTACGCGCGCATTTCCAAGATTACGATTTTGGACAAGGCGCTTGAAATGACCACTACGCGCAAGATAAAGAGAGGAGCGGTAGGAAAGCCCGCGCCCAAAGTAAAGGTTCCTGCAAAGAAAGCCGCGCCAAAGGCTGCGAGCAAGCCTAAAGCGGCAAGCAAGCCAAAGACTGCGGCTAAGAAAGCTCCGGCCAAAAAGCCCGCCGCAAAGAAACCCGCGGCCAAAAAGCCTGCCGCCAAAAAGGCGCCCGCAAAGAAACCTGTAAAGAAAGCTCCGGCCAAGAAAGCGGCTCCAGCAAAGAAGCCTGCGACAAAGAAAGCGCCGGCGAAGAAAACTGTGAGCAAGCCAAAAACTGCGGCGAAGAAACCCGCCGCCAAAAAGACGGCAAAAAAGCGCTAGACCAGCTCACCTTTAAATGTATGTCCGTTTAGAGAAACAAGCCGGACTTGGACAAAGCTGCCGATGAGCGACTTGTCGGCTGCAAAGGCAACGCGCTCGTCGCGCTCGGTTTTGCCCAAAAGCTCGTTGGGGTTTTCCAGCGTGGTTTTGTCGGCCAAGACCGTTATGGTCTTGCCGACTTGCTTTTCCATCTGGGCTTGTGTAATCGTCAATTGCAAGTCTATGATTTTTTGCAGCCGCTCTTTTTTTGTCTCCAAAGAAATTTGGTCGGACCAAGTGGCAGCCGGAGTCCCTTCGCGCGGATTGTAGTAGTACATAAAGGCGTCTTCGTATCCAACTTCCGTCATTAAAGAAAGAACTTGCTCAAAGTCTTCCTGCGTCTCGCCGGGGAATCCAATCATAATGTCTGTCGTAAGGCAAATGTCGGGCATCGCCGCGCGGAGCTTTTGAACCAGTTCCAAGTAATGCTCGCGGGTGTAGCGGCGGTTCATTTTTTGCAGGACGCGGCTCGATCCGTGTTGGACAGGAAGGTGTATGTGTTTGCAAATTTTTTCTTCGCGCGCCATAACGGCAATCAATTGGTCGGACAAATCTTTTGGGTGGCTTGAGTCAAAGCGAATCCATTTTATCGGCGAGCCGATCTCTTCGATTTTGCGGCAAAGCAATTCTAAAAGACGCGGAAAGTCAACGCGGCCAAAGTCTGGGTCGTCGCACAAGTATGAGTTGACGTTTTGGCCGAGCAAGGTTATTTCCTTGACCCCATAGCCGCTCAAAACTTTTATCTCTGCAAAAATTTCTTGCAAGGGTCTGGAAACTTCGCGGCCGCGCAAGTAGGGAACGATGCAATACGCGCAAAAGTTGTTGCAGCCGTTCATGATTGGAACAAAGGAGCTGAAGGCGCCTGGCTCCAGCGAAAGCGACGCGAATTTGTAAACAGGCTTTTCGTTCAAATCTGTCATTCCCGCGCATGACGCGGGAATTTTTTGCGCGGCCGCGTTTTGGTTTTGCGAAAGATTTTTGTTTGCCGCGGCGTTTTGGTCTTGCGAAAGATTTTTGTTTGCGGAAAAATTTTCGAGCGAGTTTTGCGCCGCCGCGATTATGTCGCCAAAATTTTTTTTGGCAAAGGTTCCAACGACGTAATCAATGGCGGGCCAATCTTTTTTGAGGCTTTCCAAAAGGCGCTCGGCCATGCAGCCCATCACGACTAGGACAAGCGGCTTTGGGCCGTCCTTTACGTATTGAGCGGCGGCTTCCATCTTGCGCGTCTTTGCGTAGGGGCGTTTTTCGCGCACGGCTTTGAGGCCGGTAAAATATCCAAGACGGCCTATGATGCGGCTCTCTGCCGACGCGCGCACCGAGCAAGTGTTGATGATTACCATGTCGGCAAACTGAGCGTCGTCCGCTTTTGTCCAGCCGCGCGCTATCAGGAGTTGCTCCACCGCGGCGCTTTCGGCGATGTTCATTTGGCAGCCGTATGTTTCAAAAAAATAAGTCATTGGCTTTCCAAAGTGTTTTCGGCGGCCTCAAGCGTGTTTTGCATCAAGAGCGCGATTGTCATTGGGCCGACGCCGCCGGGGACTGGGGTGATTACACTGGCCTTTTCTTTAATGTCGTCAAAGTCAACGTCGCCAACCAAGCGGAATCCTGACTTTTTGGTCGCGTCAGGAATTCTGTTGACGCCAACGTCGATTACAGCCGCTCCTTCTTTTACCATGTCCGCAGTTACGGTATGCGGGTGGCCGGCGGCGGCGATTATGATGTCGCATTCCTTTAAGATGGAAGAAAGATTTTTGGTGCCTGTGTGGCAAAGAGTCACGGTTGCGTTGTATTCTTTGCGGCTAAGCAAAAGCGCCATGGGCTTTCCGACGATGTTGCTGCGTCCGATTACCGCCGCCCTAGCGCCGTTTGTTTTTACGCCCGCTCGTTCTAGCAAAATCAAAACTCCGTGGGGGGTGCAGGGCAAAAAGCCTTTTTTTCCTATCAACAAGTTGCCCATGTTGACGGGGTGGAAGCCGTCAACGTCCTTTTTGGGGTCGATGGCCAAGGTGACTTTTTCTTCGTTTATGTGCTTGGGGAGGGGGAGCTGCACCAAAATTCCGTGGACGGAAGGGTCGGCGTTGAGCTTTGCTATCAAATCAAGCAATTCTTGTTCGCTGGTTGATTCCGGCAAGTGAATCGATTTGTCCACCATTCCCGCCTCGGCAAGGGCTTTTTGCTTTCCTGTAACGTAGCTAACGCTTGCCGGATTGTCGCCGACCAAAATTACGCTAAGGGCCGGGTTCACTCCCTTGGCCTTAAGTTCGGCCACCCGTTTGGCAACGTTGGCCCTGATGTCGGCGGCGACAGCCTTTCCGTCTATAATCGTTCCTGCCATAAAATTCCCCTGTAACCTGCAATCTTATTGCTTTGTTTAATAAAAAAGTGTATAATATTCTACCATAATTGAGGATTTATGAAAAGCAAGTTAAGAATAATTGTTCTCGCTTTTATGGCCCTTTTTTTGGCGGCCGCTAATTTTTATTCACAGGAAAGCGGAAACAATTCACAGAATGAAACCCAATCTCAACCGCAAGAAAGCCAAGGACAGGCTGAAGCTGACAGCCAAGACGAAGACGCTCCCGATGTTTACGACGACCAATACGATTATGTTTATTTGCCAAACGCGGAAGGCGACCAGTTCATCAACGTCCGCTTGATGCCAAATTTTCCGCTCAATTATGGCGATAAAATCAAAATAGGCGGTCAGGTGACTGTCGGTTACGGCAGGTTTTTGAACACATGGCTTGCTGTTGGCGTTGAATTGGCTTTTGGATACAATCCGACGATTGGAAGCAATATTCTGACTTACATACCGATGTCGGTTGGCGTCACGTTCCTTCCTGCCTACAAAAAATTTGAGTTTCCGATTACGGTCAATGTTGGAATGGTCGCCACAAACTATTTGGCCAACACTTTCTTTCCTGGCTTGTATGTTCGCGGAGGAGCGGGCTGTTACTATCGCATTAACGAAAGTTGGTCCGCCGGCATAGAAGGATTTTTTACTTATATGCCACAGTGGTATTTCAAGCAGCCCGAGAAAAACGATTATCTTAACCTGGCTTCGGTTTCGGCCGGCGTCAAGTATCACTTTTAAGGAGACGGAAGATGAAAAAATTTAAAGTTAAAAACATCGCTTTCGTCTCGCTTGTTCTTTTTTGCGCAGCGCTTTTTTCAAGTTGCCAAGACGTAATTTACGCCAACATCAGAAAAGAAGTTAAGTTGAGGGGAGCCAGCATTGAAGCCGACATCAGAAGCATTATCCGATACAAGGACGATTACTACTGCGCCAACGGAAACATTTATCACAAAGCAAAGGACGACACCCGCGTTGGATGCTGGAGCAAAACTCCGTCCCCGTCAGGCCATGTTCTAAAACTTGCCTCGGACTCCACAAACATTTACGCCCTTGTTGGAATTTCAAGGGAAGATTACAGCGAAGGCGAAAACGTTCCTGTCCGCCGCGAGTTGTGGTTTTCTAGCGACGGTTCAAATTGGAGCAAGGTGGCTGGCGTTTACGGAGCCGGAGTCATTCCTTACAATTCTGGCGGAAGAATAGAAACTTATTTGTTTGGCACCAACGCAATCGCGTCCGCCAATCGACACGCCTATTTTATTGTCAGAGGCGGAGACGCCGGCTACAAGGCTTATGAGTTGAACGGCGAGGCCGCGACAGAATTAGGGTTGAGCGCGAACAACGCGGACACAAAGCCTGTCGTCAACTCTTCCAAGGTTTCGCAATCTTGCGTTTATGACGGAAGCGTGGTCCGCTTCTTCAATTCGACTGGTTCTTGCACAAACGAAACGAACACAGCCGCGCCCACAATTTATTATTATGGCGACGGTTCAACTTTGCGCTGGGGCGGAGCCAAAGAAGGAAGTGTTGGCGCGTACGCTTCAGTGTATTCGCTTGCTTGCACGGCAGACTATATTCTTGTTGGAACGACGAGCGGCATCACCCATCATCTTTTGACGGACGGAGTTCCAGGTTCAAGTTTAAATGAATTCCAAACAAATGCCGAAGCCACTTTGAGCGCGCAATATACCATTCTTGCGATTTTGGTTGTGTCGCCTGAGCTGAACGAATTGGGAACAATCATTTACGCAAGCCAAAACTATACAGGAAGCGGAAGCAATTCCGCGCAATTTAACCATATTTGCATGTGGTCGTACTATCCAAGCACGCATGAGTGGAACCGCGAGTGATCAAGGAAATATTTTAAATGGCTGACGCGCTGTTTGAAAACACAAAGACGCATGAACCATTAGCGGCGCGAATGAGGCCGCGAAACCTTGACGAATACATCGGCCAAGACCACATCGTAGGAAAGGGCCGCCTCTTGCGCCGCGCCATCGCCGCAGACCAACTTACTTCCGTAATTTTTTACGGCCCGCCAGGAAGCGGAAAGACAACCCTGGCGCGCGTAATCGCAAGCCACACAAAAAGCAACTTCATCACATTGAACGCAGTTCTTACCGGCGTGGCTGACATACGAGGCGCAATCAAGCAAGCCGAAGACTTCAAAAACCTTTACAGCCGCCGCACAATTTTGTTCGTTGACGAAGTCCACCGCTGGAACAAGGCGCAGCAAGACGCGCTTTTGCCTTGGGTTGAGAACGGCACGATAATCCTAATCGGAGCGACGACGGAGAATCCTTTTTTTGAAGTCAACAAAGCGCTTGTAAGCCGAAGCCGCGTGTTCCAGTTAAAGCAGCTTACAAAAGAAGATTTAAAGAACGTGGCCTACATGGCGCTCAACGACATCGAGCGCGGCTACGGCCATTGGCGCATCGACTTTGAAAGCGGCGCCTTGGAGCATTTGATCGACACGGCCAACGGAGACGCGCGCTCGCTTTTAAACGCGCTGGAGCTTGCCGTCGAGACAACGCCGGTGCAGTGGGCGCCCGACGCAAACCCGCCGCAGCCTTCTTACGGAAGCACAATCTTTATCAGCCGGGAGGCGGCGGAAGAGTCGATTCAAAAAAAAGTCGTTCTTTACGACCGCGACGGCGACTACCATTACGACATAATAAGCGCCTTTATCAAATCATTGCGTGGCAGGGACCCCGACGCGGCGATGTATTGGCTTGCCCGCATGGTTCGCGCGGGCGAAGACCCCCGCTTTATTTTTAGAAGAATGTTGATAAGCGCCTGCGAGGACACCGGCTTGGCCGACCCTTACGCGCTTGGCGTTGTGGAGTCTTGCGCCGCCGCCTTTGACCGCGTGGGCTTGCCGGAAGGCCGCTACCATTTGGCGCACGCCGCGCTTTACTTGGCCACCGCTCCCAAGTCAAATTCTTCGATGGCGTTTTTTGACGCGCTGGCCGCTGTCGAAAAAGAAGACGTTGAAGTTCCAAACCATTTGCGCGACGCAAGCCGCGACGCGGAAGGTTTTGGACACGGCGCGGGCTACTTGTATCCGCACGCCTACCGCGACCACTGGGTTGCCCAGCAATATTTGCCTGACCAACTTGTTGGCCGCGTCTTTTACACGCCAAGCAGCCAAGGTTACGAAAGCAAAATCCGCGACGACGTTTTGGCAAGGCGCGAATTGCAAATCGCGGCCATATTGGAAGACGACACAGGAGAGCGCGCTCTTGACCCGACGGCAAGCGAAGCCACCGGAAGCAAAAACTCTGACGTGGCGCTTTTGCTAAAGCAGCAGTTCAAGGACAAAAACGGCGAGTCGCTTACCTTTAGTCCCGCCGACAGCGGCAAGGAGCGCGCGCTGCAAAACGCCGACAAGTCTTGGCGCAGCCGCCTTGATTCCAACCGCGCCGAAACATTGCTAAAAATTCGCGACGGAATGGTTGAGGCCGCCCGCCTTGTAAGGAGCGACCGCTCGCTTGTTTGGAACGCCGACGACGCGCTTTTGTTGTGGGAGCTTTCGCGCAAATGTCCCGAAGGCGTCACTTGCGGTTTGTGCCGCTCGCAAAAAGGCTTGGAAGTGCTTGAGCAATACGCGCGCACTTTGGGCGACTTGGACAAGCCGATATTGTTGGTCCGCCCTGGCGCGGAGACGGATAATCAAGGCCAAAAAGGGGCGGCCGACGGCGGAGATGGCAAGCAAGCCCAGCAGGCGGTTGACGAGGCGCTGCTTAAAAAAGTGTTGGCCGCCTTTTACCAAAAAAACATTGTCTTTGACAAATTCTTTTTTAGGAACCCCTTCTTTAGCGCCGAGAGCGTCCAAAGCATGAGCGGAGCCTTTGCCGCCTGTGGAATTGAAGGAAAAATTCCCGCCGGCTGGAAAATAATCATAAGCCAGCAAATTCCAAGCGCCGCCCAGCGCGTGAGCAAGGTAATCGAAAAGCAAGTTTTGGGCGGAACGATTTTGGACAACTGGCGGCCGCTCTTGCAAAAAATGAACGAGGCCGAAGAAAAATTTTTTGGCGACAAAAACAATCCGCTCTTTGACTGGAACGCCGAGACTGTCAAAAAAGTTTTTGAAGAACAAGGCTTTAAGGTAGAAGTTAAAAGCGAGCGCGTCACAGAAAAGCGCCGCGTAAGCCAAAAAGAAATCTCCGCTTGGTTTGAAAGCCAAAACTCCCCATACGCCGCCGCAATCAAGGCCGCCATCGGCTCTGACAAAACCGCCGAGTTAAGCCGCCTCTTTGCCTCCGCCGCCCAAACCACCGCCTTTGACTGGACCAGCGAAACGGCCCTGTTTGCGATTGCGCAGAAATAAAAAAAAAGTCACATGGCCAAAGCTGACTCAGGCTCCGTTTTGTGGGCGGAGTTTTTGTTTCGCTCCCTCCAAGGACGGAATTGCGCCAAATCTTCTTTTGATTGTTTTGGGCAATCAGAAAAATCTGTATTTTTAAAGCTCATTGCTTTTTCTATTTCCGCTTTTGAAAGCGGAGGAAGGTTTTTAACTTCATCTAGCGTCATAGTTTTCATAATATTCCGCCTCCTCATCGCGCTCAGCTTTTCGAGCCGATATGATTCTAGTTTTTCCGCTTTTATCAGTGGCCACAACAAACAAAATTAACATGCCGGAAGTTCGACCGATTATGTTAATTCTCTCTTCGTCAAGCGTTGAATGTTCTTCATCAAGCTTCTCAATGCGTTTGTCATCAAGAAAAACGCGAACGGCCATTTCGAATGACACGCCATGCTTTTTCTTGTTAGCATCGTTTTTATTCTCGTCCCATTCGAAAATCATCGACGCCTTCCACAAATATACACCAACTTGGGCGTAGAATCAAGGAAAAAAACAATTTGTGTTTTCCAACCCATAAACCGCTCCTAAACAGAAGTTTTTATCATATATAAGATACACACGATAGAGGAAAAATTTGTGTTTTTTTGGGAAAAAGTTGAATTTTTTTGAAAAATTTTGATAAAATGGGAGACTTTTAGAAAAAGTTGGCATTGAATGGCCATTTTGTTAGAATTGGAGGTCACAAATTGTGACATCCAATTTACAAAACATGCGGCAGGGTTTTATAATTATTGCTTGACTAAAAGGTGTTGTGGTCATAATATAAAGATGAAATTTCATTATGAATATTGTGGAGAATATGTTTATGCATTCATTACAAAGAAGTGTTTTTGTAATCTTTTTTACTATTATCTCAGTTTTAAATTTAAGCGCAAAAGAGCCTGTCGGAATAACATTTCAGTTTGGAGCGATTGGTTCTGAAAAAACATTTTATAACTCTACAACAATATCTGGCGAAACTGTAGCTATGCCATATTCAAAAACATCATTTAATCCTGATATCCATATGGGAGTAAATATTCCTGTTTTTGATATTAGCGATATTTGCTTTTTCAACATTGATTTAGGATATGATTTTTTATGGGATTATTCTTATGGCAGTTATAGTTCTTACCAACAAGAGGCTTACGCGCTTTCACATAGATTTTCTATTCAGCCACAAGTTACTTTCGTAAAATCGAATTTTCGTTTTTTTCTGGGTACCGGCATTACATTTGGTCCTGAGATTTATCGATATAAAGTCTCTGTGAAAGAATCGAAAAGTAATACGGATTATACAACTTTCAATATCTTATGGAATTTTACAATAGGCGCAAGATATCAACTTGGAAATCATCTTTCTATTGTTGCGGATGTGACTTTTTTTGTTAACTTGTTCAGTAGTTGCAAATATGATGATTATAAATTAAAAGCTAGTGGCAGTTCCGCAATGGAATTTCTTCCAAAAATTGGATTAATGTATCAGTTTTAACCCCGCAAAAATAAAATTTGCAAATTCCCTCAAAGCGCGCTATAATAATAGCGGCAATTAGAACAGATGCGCGACTAAAATCTGTTTCTAGCCGCATAAGCCGCAACATTCGCGCTCGTGTCAAAACTCGCGCGAACAGCGGTAATTATATTCCTTATAGGAGACACACATGAACTTTATTTTCTTGGGACCGCCCGGAGCCGGAAAAGGCTCGCTTGCCGTGAAAGTGGCAAAAGACTACAACATTCCGCACATTTCGACTGGCGACATTTTCCGCGCCGCGATTAAAAACCAGACCGAGCTTGGAAAAAAGGTCAAGTCTATCATCGACGCCGGCGGATTGGTCAGCGACGACATCACTTGCGCCCTTGTGCAGGAACGCTTGGCTCAGCCCGACTGCAAGAACGGCTTTATCCTTGACGGATTCCCCCGCACGATTCCCCAGGCCGACGAGCTTGGCAAATTCTGCCCGGACGTTACTTGCGTAAACTTCCAGATTGCCGACGAAGTGGTCATCAAAAGATTGAGCACCCGCCGCGTCTGCAAAAAGTGCGGAGCCAACTTTAATGTTTTGACAAAGCCTCCAAAGACCGAAGGCGTTTGCGACGAGTGCGGCGGCGAGCTTTACCAGCGCGACGACGACAAGCAGGAATCTATCTTGCACCGCATGGACGTTTACCGCGAGCAGACAGAGCCCCTTATCGCTTACTACCGCGCCAAAAACAAGTTGACGGATGTTGACGCCGCCATCGAAACCGACAACCTTTTGGTTGAGTTCAAGAAGCTTTTTAAGAACTAAGCCTTGCGGACCGCCTTTTTTAGGCTTGCGATAGGTTTGAACGCCCCAATTTTGGGGCGTTTTTTTTTGTGCCCGCGTCCTAGGCTTGCGACAATTCCCCCAAAAAAATCAAAAAAAATGCGCTAAAATTTGGCTAAACTACTTTAACAACACTTCAAATTTTGATAATATTAAAGGGCAGCGGCTTCAAACTCGGCCGCAACGCAGGAGTAAAAATGAAAAACGAGTACGTTAAACGTATTTGGGCGGACGTTCAGACAAAGAACGCCAACGAGCCCGAATTCCTCCAGGCGGTTCAGGAAGTTTTGACAACTCTTGATCCTATCGTTGCAAAAATGCAAAAGCAACTTGAGAGCCAGGCGGTTCTCGAGCGTTTCGTAGAGCCGGAACGCGTGATTATGTTCCGTGTGCCGTGGACAGACGACAAGGGCAAACCACACGTAAACCGCGGCTACCGCGTTCAGTTCAACAGCGCCATCGGCCCCTACAAGGGAGGCATCCGCTTTAGCCCCGAAGTCAACCTTTCAGTTTTGAAATTCTTGGGCTTTGAGCAGACTCTCAAGAACAGCCTCACGACGCTCCCCATGGGCGGCGGAAAGGGCGGAAGCGACTTTGATCCCCACGGAAAGTCAGACGCAGAAGTTATGCGCTTTTGCCAGTCGTTCATGACTGAGCTTCAGCGCCACATCGGACCGGACACAGACGTTCCGGCCGGAGATAAGGGAGTAGGCGGACGCGAAGTTGCCTACATGTTCGGCCAGTACAAGAGAATCCGCGACGAGTTCACGGGCGTTCTTACAGGAAAGGGCTTGCAGTTTGGCGGCTCTTTGGCCAGAACAGAAGCCACAGGCTACGGCTTGATTTACTTTGCCCGCGAAATGCTCGCCAAAGTCGGCGACGACTTTAAGGGAAAGACATGCGCTGTTTCTGGAGACGGAAACGTCGCTCAGTACGCCGTAGAAAAATTGATTCAGCTTGGAGCCAAGCCGGTGACAATGTCTGACTCAAGCGGATTCATCTATGATCCCGACGGAATCGACCAGAAGAAGTTGGAATTTGTAAAGAAGTTCCGCGACGCTCACAAGAAGATTGACGAGTACGTTAAGAAATATCCCAAAGCCAAGTTCACAAAGGGCGCGCGCCCCTGGTCAGTCAAAGTTGACTGCGCCTTCCCCTGCGCCACTCAGAACGAGTTGGACGGAAAAGACGCTGACGCGCTCATCAAGAACGGAGTCAAGTTGGTTGCCGAAGGCGCCAACATGCCCAGCACAATCGAAGCCACCCAGAAGTTCCAGGACGCCGGCGTTTTGTTCGCTCCCGGAAAAGCTTCCAACGCGGGCGGCGTTTCTGTCAGCGGCCTCGAAATGAGCCAGAACTCAGAGCGCCTCTCATGGACATTCGAAGAAGTTGACCAGCGCCTTGACGGCATCATGAAGAACATTCATGACAACGCTTTTGAGACAGCCAAGAAGTTTGGCCTTAAGACAAAAGCCGGCAAGACCGACTACGTCGCCGGCGCCAACATCGCGGGCTTCATCAAGGTCGCCAACGCCATGATTGCTCAAGGATTGGTATAAAAGATGTCCGGGTCAAGCCCGAACATGACATGAAACAAAAAAGCCGCTCCAATCGGGGCGGCCTTTTTGTTTTGCGCGCGTTGTCGCAATTCTAGTCTTTTGTTTTTGCCTTTCCGTCGGCCACGTTGGAGGCGCGGTCCTTGGCGTCCTGGGCGTTGTTGACCATGAGCATCGGCTGGCCGGTCGCGTCGAGCGCGTCGCGCCACAAGGCTCCCTCGGGGTCAACCACATTGCGCTTTGAAGTGACAACATCGATCGGGATGTGAACGTACTTGTCGTGAACCAAGCCTACGACCATCTTTGTCTTTCCGGCCATGGCGGCGTGAACGGCGTTGTTGCCCAAGCGCTCGCAGTAAATCGAGTCGTTGGCGTTGGCGACGGCCGCGCGAACCTGATAGCTGGGGTCGATGTACTTAAGGTTGATGTGAATGTCCTTTTCCTTAAAGTATTCAGTGATCTTGTCGCGCAAGAATGTTCCAATGTCGGCAAGCTTCTTGTTGCCAGAGGCGTCAGTTTGGTTGGTCTTGTTAAGCAATTCCTGGCCGGCGCCTTCGGCTACTACGATTACAGCGTGGCCGCGCTTGGCCAAGCGAACTTCAAGGTAGTGCAAGAAGCCGTTGGGTCCGTCAAGGTCAAAGGGAACTTCGGGGATCAAGCAGAAGTTTACTTCGTGGCTGGCCAAAGCAGTTGCTGTGGCGATGAAGCCTGACTCGCGTCCCATCAATTTTACCAAGCCGATGCCGTTGATTTGCGAATGGGCTTCCATGTGGATGGCTGTAACGGCGTCCTTGGCTTTCTGAACGGCAGTCTCGAATCCAAAGGAGCGGTCGATGAACTGCAAGTCGTTGTCTACAGTTTTGGGAACGCCGATAACGGCGATCTTGAGTCCGCGGCGCTCGACTTCGTTGGCAACGTCCAAGGCTCCGCGTTGGGTTCCGTCTCCGCCGATGATAAAAATCATGTTGATGTGGCGGTCAACCAAAGTGTCTACAATGTCGCTTGTGCGCTGTCCGCCTCCGCGGCTTGTTCCCAAGAAGGTGCCGCCGATTTTGTGGATGTCGTCCACGTTGTAGGGGTTAAGCTGAACGGTGTCATAGCCGCTTTCTTCAAAGAAGCCCTTGTAGCCAAACTGGAAGCCGTGGATTGAATGGACTCCGTAGCGCTTCCACAAGCAGCGGACTATGGCGCGGATTACGTCGTTAAGGCCCGGGCAAAGGCCGCCGCAAGTGCAGATTCCTGCGTTGACTTGAGCGGGGTCAAAAAATATCTTTTCGCGAGGGCCGGCCTTTTGCAAGAGGTTGGCGCTGGTCATGTCGTCTTTTTTGCTTGTGTCAAAGACATTGATTGTGTTGCGGACGTAAGAGTCGTCCTTGACGTAGTTGGCCTTGTGGTCGCCAAAAACGTTCGAAAGCTTGATGGGGGACTCAAATTTGCATGGTCCCAATGTTTCTATTGTAAAGTCAAGTTTTTCTTCTGCCATAAAAATCTCCTTTGTGACAATTGAATAATTATACAACCCCGCGCGAATTTTTTCAATAGAATTCTGGGATAAAAAATACGGCCTGTGCAGCGTCCGTCAGGACGCGGTGAAACCGCCCGAACATACTATTGTTGTCTTCCTAACAAAAACACGGGCGGACTGACACTTGAACAAAAAATGTAAAAGTGTTATTTTGTAGCGGTATGAACACATTGGTTGCCTTGTGCGCGGTGGGCGCGGAAAAAATTTTGGGGAACGAAATTAAGCATTTGGGCTATAAATTGGCTCCCGCAGACGCGGTGAAAGTTCCGGGCCGCGTGGCCTTTTTGGGCGACGACGACGCTTTGTTCCGCGCAAACCTTTGCCTAAGGACCGCCGACCGCGTTTTTTTGCAGCTGGCGGAATTTGAGGCCGACAACTTTGACCTTTTGTTTGACGGAATTTATTCCGTTCCCTGGCAAAACTACTTTAGAAAAGACACCCGCGTGGTGGTCGATAAAATTCGCGTTTACAAAAGCCGCTTGGACTCTGAGCACACAATTCAGTCCATGGCGCAAAAAGCCATTTACAAAAAACTTTGCGACGTTTGGCGCATGAGCTCGATGCCCGAAACTGGCTTGGAAGCGACTGTCCGCATTTACGTCGACAACGACCGCGTGTTTGTTTTGCTCGACCTTAGCGGAGAGCCCTTGCACAAGCGCGGCTACCGGACCGACGGCGGAATCGCTCCGATGCGCGAGACCACAGCTGCCATTCTTTTGCAGTACATGCTTTGGCGGCGCAAGACTCCCTTGCACGATCCTTTTTGCGGAAGCGGAACCATTCCAATCGAGGCCGCCCTTTACGCGATGGACGTCGCTCCGGGACTGGGAAGAAAATTTGCGGTGGAAGACCTTCCGTTTTTTGACAAAAAGCGGGCCGACCAAATCCGCCGCCAAGAGGCCGCCAAGATTAGGCCCGACGTCGAATTCCACATCACAGGAAGCGACATAGACCCGGCGGCGGTTGACCGCGCCAAGCTCAACGCCGAGCACGCCTGCGTTATGGCCGGCCGCGCCCTTCAAATGATTGGAAGCGACCAGCGCATAACAAGGCCAAATTTTGTCCAGGCCGACTTTAAGGAATTGGCCGCGCCCTTCCCGCAAGGCTTGCTTTTGGCCAACCCGCCTTACGGCGAGCGCCTTGGAGACGAAGCGCAGGCAGAGGCTCTTTACCGCGACATGGCATGCCTAAGCGCAAACTTTGAAAACTGGCAAATGGGCTTTATCACTTCCAACAAAAATTTCCAAAAGTGTTTTGGAAGATACGCGACGCTCTTAAAGAACATAAAGAGCGGCAACTTGAACACTTGCTTTTACATGTACACAAACTTAGGCGAAAAAGGAAATAAATAAAATGGCGATTGTTGTAGAACATGACAAAAGACGGCGCGAAATTTTGGAAAAAGCCCTCGATGTTTTTGTCGACGAAGGCTACGAGGACGTCACATTTCAAAAAATCGCCGACCGCTGCGGAATAACCCGCACCACGCTTTACATTTACTTTAAGAACAAGCGCGAAATTTTTTTGTGGAGCATCAAGCAGCTTACAGGCTCGATCGAAGAAAAGCTCCGCGCCATTCTTGCCGACCAAACGCTTTCTTGCGAGGACGCCCTGCGAAAAATCTTGATGCAAATCGTTGACGAATGCGAAAACAACAGCCGCTTGTTCACCGTTCTTCTTTCTTACTTGTTGAACTTGCAAAAGACCGGCGGCGACCCTGCCGAGCGCGTCCGCCGACGGATGCTCCGCTTGCGCCAACTTATCGACACGGTGATAATTTGCGGAATCAAAAAAGGCGAGTTCAAAAAGTTGAGCGTCCACACCGCTTACGAAATGTTCTACGGCTTGATTCAATCCGCGATATTCCGCCTTTCTGTTTTGAGCGAAAAGTCCATCGCCTCGATTCGCGATCCGCTCAACCTTGCCGTTGACGGAATTTTGGCCTAGCAGCGCGCGCTTTTGTGGCTTGATTTTGTTCAGCGAAATGCGCTACAATTCCGCCTATGAGTGAAAACAAATTATGCCCTTGCGGCTCAGGAAAAAGCTACGGCGAATGCTGCGAACCAATCATTAAAGGCGCAAAAAAAGCGCCTACAGCCGAAAGCTTGATGCGCGCCAGATACACGGCGTACGAAAAACACGAAATCGACTTTATCATCAACACTTGCGAGCAAGGCGACAAGATTGCCGAGATTGACCGAAAGGCCACCGAAGATTGGAGCAAAAACTCAACTTGGCATGGCCTTAAAGTTCTTCGCGCCGAAAAAGGAGGCGAAAGTGATGAAGAAGGCATTGTTGAATTTGAAGCCACATACAGCCAGCATCACACTCGCGACGTTCACCACGAGACCGCTTACTTTAAGAAAGTCGACGGCAACTGGATGTATTCTTACGGAGCGATGACTCCCACAACTGTCGTCCGCGAAACTCCAAAAGTCGGACGCAACGAGCCTTGCCCCTGCGGAAGCGGAAAAAAATACAAGAACTGCTGCGGAAAGAACTAACTTGCTTTTGTCGGGATTCCACGCGGTAGAAGAGCGCGTAAGGGCGGCCCAAGAAGATTCTGGCGCCGCCTCAAAAATGCGGATATATTTCTCAAAGCCAGGACCGCGCGTAAAAAAAATTTTGGACTTGGCAAAAAGCGCCAAAATCCAATGCGAGCAAACCGACAACAAAACCCTTGACCAAATGGCGCAATCTTTGGCGCAAACCGCCCGCGAGTGCCGCGGTATTCTTCTGGAAATTCAAGGCGATGGAACAAACGCCGGCAATTTAGTGAATTTTGACGTATGGCTTGAGCGCTTCAAGGCCCAAAGCGAAACAAATCAAAACAAAAGAACAACAGTCGTGATTTTGGACTCCGTGACCGACCCGCACAACGTTGGAGCGGTAATCAGAAGCGCCGACCAATTTGGCGCGGCCCTGGTGATTCTTCCCGAAAGGCGGGGAGCCAACGACGTCGAAAACAACGAAATCATAGCGCGTTCCAGCGCCGGCGCCGCCTCTTGGGTTCCGGTAAGCGTTGTCACAAACCTAGCGCGGGCCGCAAGGCAGCTCAAGGATGCGGGCTTTTGGATTTACGGGGCTGACGCAGGCGGAGTTCAAATCCAAGACGGAACCTTTGCGCAAAACTCTGTCCTTGTGATGGGCAGCGAGGGCAACGGAATCGCCCGCCTGCTAAAAGAAACTTGCGACACGATTGTTTCGATTCCAACTTGCGGCCGCATCGACAGCCTTAACGTTTCGGTTGCGGCCGGCGTTCTTCTCTACGAAATTTACCGCCAAGAACTTTCTTCTAAATAACGGCGCTAAAAATTCCGACAATAAAAGTATGAAAAAGTCAATTCTCTTTTTAGCGTTGGCGGCGCTATTTTTGTCCGCCCAAATTTTCGGTCAGGACGATTATTACGAGTCAAAGCCGCTTTATTCTTTGCCAAAGATTTTGGACGGTCAAAACTCGGACGCAAGCGTTTTGGCAAAAAAGAATTCAGAACAGGCGGAATCCAAGCCAGTTCCATCAGCGGCTACAATAAAGCGCGTCCAAGTCGAAGAGACTAAAGGAACTTTGCTTGCCACCGAAAGCGGCCTCAAAAAAATCAACGCCAACGGAAAGACGACTACGCTTTGGAAAGAAGGAAGCGTCCAGCAAATTCTTCC
This sequence comes from Treponema sp., assembly GCA_017551705.1. Lineage (GTDB taxonomy): Bacteria > Spirochaetota > Spirochaetia > Treponematales > Treponemataceae > Treponema_D. The sequence continues at coordinate 37,384 of JAFZLA010000064.1, read as the reverse complement.
TGTTGAAAATTCATTTTACTTTATAACCAGCAAGGGAATTCTTTACACAAACGACTTGCAAAATTTTGAGCTGCGCAACAACGGACTTCCCACATACATAATCAAAAAATTCAAGAAGGGCGAAACCAGCCACGAAACCCACGCGCAAGACCTAAAGGACTTGGCCTTCAATCCGCTCAACCCCGCCGAGATGGTCACGGCCACAAAGGAGCGCGTTTACCTTACCCGCGACGGCGGACTCAATTGGACCAACATCGGCTCGGCCAGCTTGCGCACAAACGGAATTAAAGCCGTCGCCGTCGCTTCGATGAAAACATCAACGCCCGGACAAACAGAAACTGTCGTCTACATGGCGCATTCAATTTTGGGCTTTTGGTACTACAAGCCCGACGCGGCCAAGCCCGATTGGCTTGACGCCAACAAGGGACTTGAGTGCAGCGACCCCAACAATTCCAGCGACGAAGTTTCGGACATTTTGCCGGTTGTGGCGCAAGACGATGACAAAAATCAGTGGTGCGAAATTTTCTTGTCGCAAACATTCATGCCGCGCATTTACCATTATGACGCGGCGGCAAACAAGTGCGCCTGCATTTACAAGGGAAGCGAGCCTTGCGACACAATCGACTCCCTTTGGCAAAACGGAAGCGCGCTTTCTTTTATCGCTCCCGGAAAAATCGGAAGCTTTGACATGACAAACAACACCGCAAGCGAGCTTAACGGCGCGCTTCAGGGTTATATTTCGGAGTTTACAAAAAGCCGCGAGTTGGTCAACGCCGCTTGGATTCCGGCGGAGAACGCGCGCGGACTTAAAATTGGCGGCGGCTTTAACGGAGCCGCTGGCGGCATTTTGCTCAACGAACTTTGGCTTTTGGACAGCGGAAAAATTCTTTCGCCATACGCCGCCAAGATTGACGGACAAAAAAGCCTTTACGTTCCGGCCTACCAAGCGCATTTGCCGGGCGGCTTTGAAAAGTTCAAGAAATTGATTTTGGACAACAAGCTCAATTCGCTTGTAATCGACATGAAGGACGACTACGGCCTTATGCGCTTTGACGCGCAGGATCCGCTTTTGACCCAAAAGGGAGTGGTAAGCAAGTACGCGCTGGACTTGGACAAGTTTGTCAAAACTTTTAAAGAAGAAAACATTTACCTTATCGCGCGCATCGTAGTATTTAAAGACCGCAACCTTTCAAACTACAACAACGGCCAGTACGCGGTGTGGGACAAAAAATACAACCGCCAGTGGCAGGGCATTAGCGGCACCGAAACTTTGGAAGACGGAACGACGCAAACGCGCTACTACGACGAGCATTGGGTGGACCCCTTCTGCCCCGAAGTTTGGGAATACAACGTAGCAATAGCGAAGGAACTAATAGCGCGCGGCTTTGACGAAATTCAATTTGACTACATCCGCTTCCCAACTGACGGCCAGAACTTGTACAACGCCAGCTACCGTTGGCAAACGGCGGGAATGGACAAAGAAGGCGCCTTGCGCAGCTTCCTTTCTTACGCCCGCGAGAACATCGACGCTCCGATTGGCATAGACATCTACGGCGCAAACGGCTGGTACCGCAGCGGAACCCGCACAGGCCAGGACGTTGAGACTTTGGCTCAATACGTCGACGTAATTTGCCCCATGTTCTACCCAAGCCACTTTGAGCACAAATTTATGAACTACTATCCCAACGAGGAGCGGCCCTACCGCATTTACTATTACGGAACTTACCGCAACACAGTCATCGCCCGCGACCGAGTCGTGGTGCGGCCTTGGGTTCAGGCCTTCTTCTTGAACGTGCCGTATGACAGGCAGTTTTATGACAAGGAGTACGTTCTCAAGGAAGTCTTTGGAGTGCGCGACAGCGTTGACCGCGGCTACATGTTCTGGAACAATGTGGCCAACTACGTAAAGATCAGCCCCGACCCCGGAGACGCGGAATACACCGGAGCCTCGCCCGAAGCCAGCTCGAACTATAGAAAGCCCGCGATTGGCCCAAAAGGACCCCCGATTTCATTCTACGCCTCGCAAAAACAGGTTCTTCCGGCCAAAGAAAATAATTTGAGCGCGCTAGATTCTGTCTTGCAAAATTCAAAAAGGTATGATAAAATAAATAAAGAGGAAGGTTCTTTATGAGAATAAAAAGTTTCTTTGTAGCGGCAATTTTTGCCGTATCAGCGCTCTTTATTGGAACTGCGTTCGCCCAGGAAAATGACGAAAACGAAGCGATTTTGGCCCGCACGCAGGAGTTTTACAACAGCGGCAATTACCTAAAAGCGATTGAATCAATCAACCAGGCCATCGACCTCAAAGAAAACCAAAAGGCTTTCCCCGAAAAAGTCCGCCTTATGGCCGAGGCTTCTTACTTTGAATATGTTGACGCCTTGCAAAAAGAGGCGGTCGCAAACGGCGGACGCGTCAACGCCAAGAATTTTGACAAATACATTTTGCAGTTGGAGTTGCATCCGCAAGCCGCCAGCCAGAGAATTTTCACTATTGTGGAAAGCCTCTTTGAGAACGAGCTTGAAGCCCTTGCCGCCGAGCGCCAAAAGTACACAAACGGAAACGCCGGCAAATGGGACAAAATCAACGACCGCATCGAATTCCTCGAAAAAAAGCAAAACGAACTTTTTGACGTAGTGTCAGGCCGCATTCCCGCCGAAAAAATCAAGTTGGAATTGGCCGAATTGGAAATGGCCAAATTGGACCGCGCGCTAAGAATCGCCGTTTTGTGTGTAGGCGTCTTGTTGATTATCGTGGTCATCATTCTCATCGTCATCGTTTACAAAAACTACAAGCGCCGCAAGCAGGCGCAAATGCACTTTGAAACTTCAATGGAAGTCATTTCTTCTATGGGAAAAGATTTCCAGGAGAACCCCGACTTGGCTGCCGCGGCGGCGGAACAGTCAAAGAAAAACTCTTTGGCCACAAAAGCCTTGCTTGGAAAAGCCGACGGCGAGCTTTCAAAGCAAATCATGGAATTCTTCTCAACTGTCGAGCATCGCAAGATGCTTGCCGATTTGCAGAACAAGTGCTTTGCCCTTGGCGACAAAATCGACAAGTACACATTCCGCCAAAGAACAAGCCGCAAGGTTTCGGAATTGGTTCTCAAAGTTTGCAACGAAGCCAAGTTCAACCACGACGTCGCTTTGGTTTGCTACTGCGCCTCTATGGTTTACGACGCGGGCTTCCTCTCAGTTCCCAAGAGCATCTTGACTGCCAGCGAGCTTACAATGACCGAGCGCCAAAAGATTCGCGAGCACGTTCACTCCGCCGCGGAGTACTTTGACTTTGTTCCGGAACAGATTCGCCCTGTCTTCTTGCAGGCCGCCGAATTCCACCACGAGAACATGGACGGAAAGGGCTACCTTGCCGGCTTGAGCGGCGCTCAGATTCCGTTGATCGCCCGTGTCATCCGCGTTTGCGAAAGCTACATCTCTCTTACAAGCAAGCGCGCCTACCGCGAGATTATGGACAGCGACGCGGCCGTAAAAGAATTGAAGTCAAAGGCCGGCGTATTCTACGATTCTAAAATCATCGACCTGTTGGAAAAAGTCATCTAACTTTGGACAACACAGGCTACACGCCCGAAGAGCCGATTGCGGCTGTCGCCACTGCTTTGGCGCCGGCCGCTTTGGGCATCATTCGAGTCTCGGGCAAAAATTCAATCCAATTATTGTCTAAGATTTTTTCTCGCCCCAAGGCTTTGAACCAGGCCGCCGGAAACACTATCGTTTACGGCTGGATAGTCGAGCCGACCGATAATGGTATGAAAGACCCTAACGGGGGCGGCCAAAACGCGCCGCGCGACGGAGATTGTTCGCAAGACCAAAAAGCCGTGCGCATAGACGAAGTTTTGGTTTCGGTTTTTCGCGCGCCAAAATCTTTTACCGGCGAAGAAATGGCCGAAATCTCTTGCCACGGCGGAACCGCTGTTGTGACAAAAATATTCAACGCGCTTTTGCAAATCGGCTTTAGGCAGGCCGAGCGCGGCGAGTTCACCTTTCGCGCCTACATAAACGGAAAAGCCGACCTTACCAAGGCCGAGGCTGTCCGCGAGATTATAGAAAGCCGCACGAACGCTTCCAGCCAAAAAGCCGCCGGCCGCCTTGCCGGAAACTTGTCGGAGCGAATCGCCGCGATTCAAAAATCACTTGTGGACACGCTGGCCCAAATCGAAGTCGAAATCGAATACCCCGAAGACGAAGAGACAATCGCGGACTCCTACGACCAAACAAAATTGCTTGAGGCCATCGCAAGCCTAGAAACGTTGGCCTCAACCTGGAAAAGCGAAAAGCTTTACCAAGAAGGCGCCCGCCTAGTTCTTTGCGGAAAAACCAACGCGGGAAAGTCCAGCTTGTTCAACAGCCTGTTAAAGGAAGAGCGGTCGATTGTAAGCGACGTGGAAGGCACCACCCGCGACTGGATAGAAAGCTGGATAAGCCTTGACGGAATCCCCGCCCGCCTCTTTGACACGGCGGGCTTGCGCCAAACCAGCGACGAAATCGAAGCGCGCGGCGTTCAAAGCGCAAAGGAGTTGAGCGACGATGCCGACTTGCTTTTTTACCTTGCCGACATAACGCAGGGAGCCGCCGCCGTTACGGAAGCGATGGACTTTTTGTCAGGCCGAACCGAGTCCGTGATTTTTGTTTGGAACAAGATAGATAAATTGGAAACTGACCATAACGCCGGGCAAAACAATGAGGCTGCGCAAGGCCAAAATGCGGGCGACGAAAATAGTTCGCAAGCCCAAGACCCGGCCGCTTTTGGCGCCAACCAAAAACTTTTGCAAGACCTTAAAGCCGCCGCCGCAAAAATCCCCAGCCTTGCCGCGCAAGTGTTTGTCAGCGCCAAGGACGGAAGCGGCGTAAAGGACTTGGTGGCCGCCGCAAAAAATGTTTTGCTAAAAGGCGCGGACACAGAGCGCGGCCAAGCCGGATTGGGCAGCGAGCGGCAAAAGCGCCTTGTCGAGCAAGCCTTGGAAAGCCTAAGACACGCGGCCGGCTTGCAAAAAGGATACTCGCTTGACGCCGCCGTCCAAGACATCGAGGACGCCCTTGACTTTTTGGGCGAGCTTACAGGCCGCGTCACCGCCGACGACATTCTGGACAGCGTCTTTAGCCACTTTTGTGTGGGAAAATAGCCGCTCGTATTGTCGGATGCAAGACTGAAATCGTTGTTGCGGACGCTTTTCCCCCGCTTGCATAAAACGGTTCTTTTCATTATTGCCAGTACGCCTCGCGAGAGGCGAGTATATATTACCACTAGCAAAAGCGCGTTCTGCTTGCATGCCAGCCCCAAAAGCGCTATAATAAAAAAAATTCCAAGGAGAAGCCAGAATGTTAAAAGGGCGTCATGTAATTCAGCCTGACGATTTGTCGGTGGCGGAGATTGAAGAAATCTGCGCGCTGGCAGAGCAAATTATTGTTGATCCAAATTCTTTTAAAGATGTGTGCCGCGGGAAAATTCTTGCGGCTCTTTTTTTTGAGCCGAGCACTCGCACGCGCCTAAGCTTTGAGGCGGCGATGTTGCGCTTGGGCGGAGCGGTCGAAGGTTTTGCGGACGCAAGCTACACTTCCACCACAAAGGGAGAAATCCTTGCCGACACAATCCGCGTAGTATCCAGCTACGCCGACGTAATCGCGATGCGAAGCCCCAAGGAAGGAGCGGCGCTCCTTGCCTCAAAATATTCCGACTGCCCGATAATCAACGCCGGCGACGGAGGCCACTTTCACCCCACGCAAACCTTGACTGACCTTTTGACAATAAGGCGCTTGCGCGGCGGCTTTGAAAACCAAACGGTTTGCTTTGTGGGCGACTTAAAGTTTGGCCGCACGGTTCACTCGTTGACACAAGCGATGTGCCGCTACCCCGGCAACAAGTTCATCTTTGTAAGCCCCAAGGAGCTGACCGTCCCCGAATACATGATAGAAGACATCCTAAAGCCCGCCGGCGTTGAGTACGAATGCGCCGAGCGAATGGAAGACGTGATTGACCGCGCCGACATTCTTTACATGACCCGCGTTCAAAAGGAACGCTTCTTTAACGAGCAGGACTACATCCGCCTAAAGGACAGCTACATTTTGGACAAAGAAAAAATGAAGCTTGCCAAGAGCGACATGATTGTGTTGCACCCGCTTCCCCGCGTGAACGAAATCGCCTACGAAGTTGACGACGACCCCCGCGCCGCGTACTTTAAGCAAGTCAAGTTTGGAATGTACGCGCGCATGGCCTTGATTGCAAAATTGACAGGAGCCCTCTGATGTTGAACGTAGAAACGATAAAAAACGGTTTGGTCATCGACCACATTTGCGCGGGCTTTGGCCCAAAGATTTTTAACTGGCTTGGCTTGTCGTCGGCTCGCTTTACCGCGGCGCTTGTGATGAACGTTCAGTCCAAAAAGGGCGGAAAAAAAGACATCATAAAAATCGACAACATCATCAACATCGACTATTCGGTCTTGGGCTTTATCGACCCCAACATCACAGTGAACGTGATCAAGGACGAAAAGATTGTCGAAAAAATCAAGATGGAGCTTCCGCAAAAAGTGACCGGCGTAATCCACTGCAAAAACCCCCGCTGCATCACCGCCAGCGAAAAATACGTTCCGCAATCCTTCCACCTTGTTGACCGAACCCGCGCCCTCTACCGCTGTGAATACTGCGACACGTTGTATAAGGCAGGGCCGCAGGGAGAGGCTGTGGAGTTGTGATGCTTGAGGGGGAAGTCTCCCCCTCGGCTTCAATTTGGCCGCCTTGCGTTCCGCGCGGCTTCCTCATTTACGCCTGCCCCCTCTCCTAGGGGCTCTGCCCCTAAAACCCCGTATTGCCAGCAGCCCGCGAGAGCGGACAGTAAATAATACCGTTAGCAAAACAGCGCGAAGTGATGTAACGACCCGGGGACAATTGACTTTTGAAAGTATTGAATACGATTAATTTAAATCTAATCAAATAAAAGGTGATTATTTTTTCAAATATATAGAGTAATTAAAATCGATTTGAAAAACGCTAGATAAATAATCAAAAATATGCTATACTTATATAGTATTTATAGATGGAGGTTCTTGATGTCAGACGCGGCGTTTAATTCTATGATGACAGAGGTTGACAATTTCTCTTTTGACCAATGCGTTTTGTTGTTGTCGCGTTTGTCTCAAGTTTTTTCAAAAAAACAAAGTGAAACAAACGTTCCCAAAAAGTCAATGTATGGCGTATGGAAAAATGAGCCCTTCTATATGTCCCCAGATTTTGACGAGCCGTTGGAAGAATTTGCGGAGTATATGTGATGCAATATTTGTTGGACACGCATACAATTCTTTGGTACCTTTTTGGCGATTCTCGTCTGTCAGAAAACGCGCGAAAAATAATCGAAACTAATGACTGTTATTTCAGTTACGCTTCTTTTTGGGAAATTTCTATAAAGCAGAGCAAGAAGAAACTTGAATTTACTCATAATGTTTTTGAAATTGACGAAATGTGCAGGCAAGCCGGATTTCAAAAACTCCAAGTCTCGCTTTCAGATTTTAACAAAGTCAGGAATTTGCCCTTTCAAGAGAATGTAAAGCATAACGATCCTTTTGACAGAATTTTAATTTCACAGGCAATGAACAACGATATGGCAATTATTACCTGCGATGAAAGAATTCCTTTGTATAATGTAAAAACTGTTTGGTAAAATATCTTCTCTCCTAGGAGCGCTATCATGACCATAATCTATAACGCGCGGATTGTTGACCAAAATACAAACAAAAAAGGCGCGGTGATAATCAAGGGAACAAAAATCGCGCGCGTATTGTTTGGCGCGTTTAAAAGCTGCGAGAGCGTTTTGGCCGCCGCCAATCTTGGGCTTGCAAAAAATTCCAGTGTGACGGCGATCGACGCGTGCGGGTTTGTTTTGTCGCCCGCTTTTATCGATATGCACGCGCACTTCCGCTATCCTGGGCAGACGCAAAAAGAGGACTTGGACAGCGCCCTCAACGCGGCGGCTGCAGGCGGCTTTGGAACTTTGGTCTTGATGCCAAACACCGCTCCGGTTGTATCAAGCAAAGAGGCGGCGCTAAAAATTGACGCGGAGGCCGCCGAGCGCAAAATGTCGCGAGTGTTCCAGACTGTGAGCATAACGCAAGGCTTTGACGGAACGACAATCGGCCACTTGCAGGCGCTGGACAAAAAGACAACGCCTGTAATCAGCGAAGACGGCCATGACGTTTTGAGCGCCGCTGTAATGCTTGACGCGATGAAAATAGCCGCCGCAAAAAAAATCATTGTCAGCTGCCATTGCGAAGACCCCACGCTCGCCGCCCAAGCGCGAGTTTTTAGAAAGAAGGCCTTGGACTTGATGGCAAAATACAAAATCCCCGCGTGGGGAGTCAGCGGCTCGGTGCAGTTAAAGGCCGTTCCCAAGACGGCGCTTGCGGAGATTGTTCAAAACATAAAAGAAGCCAACTCGCTTTTGGAGCTTGCCGAAGACATCGCCACCGAGCGCAACATCCTTCTTGCGCAAAAGGCCGGCTGCCACATTCACCTTTGCCATGTTTCAACCGTAAAAAGCGTCCAGGCCGCGCGCCGCGCAAAGGCGCAAGAAAAAACTTTGCGCAACGGATTTAAAATTACTTTTGAAATCACGCCCCACCATTTGGGCTTGGAAGGAACGGCCGCTCCAAACATTTTCGCCTTCGTCAATCCGCCGCTGCGAACACGCGACGACCGCGCCGCGCTTTTGCAAGCGCTCAAGGACGGAACTTGCGACTGCATCGCAACCGACCACGCTCCGCACACTGCAAGCGACAAGGCCGCCGGCGCTCCTGGCTTTACCGGGCTTGAAACCGCCTACGCTCTTTGCAACACCGTTTTATGCAAGCAGGAAAAATTGTCTGCGCAAAAACTTTCGGCCCTTATGTCGGCAAACCCCGCGCGGCTTTTAAGCTTGAACAAAGGTCTTGTCGCGCAAGGCTACGACGCCGACTTGGTTTTGCTGGACTCCGACAAAAAATGGCGCGTGGACAGTTCAACCTTCCGCAGCAAAGGCAAGGCCACCCCGCTGGACAAAAAGCTTTTGACCGGCCGCGTGATGGCCACAATACTTGCGGGGAAAGAGATTTTCCGCTACAATTAACGCATGGCAAAGACAGTTGACGAAACGCCTAAAATCGAAAATCCGTTAAAAAGCAAGCCGCAAGGGTTGCTTTAGGATTATCGATAAAAAGGCGCGGTCAAAATCTGTGATTTTGACCTTAAAGGTTAAGGAGAAAAATAAAAGTGGCTAAAACAGTTGACGATAAAAAGATCATATACACGATGGATAGGGTTTCGCGCTCTTATGGAACAAAAGTGGTTCTTAAGGACGTGAGCATTTCTTACTATTACGGCGCCAAGATTGGCGTGATTGGTCCCAACGGTTCGGGAAAGTCCAGCCTGTTTAAAATTTTGGCGGGCGTGGACAAGGACTTTGTGGGCGAGACGACGCTGGCGCCGGGCTACACTATCGGCTATCTTGAGCAGGAGCCCGAGCTTGAGGCGGGAAAGACCGTCATCGACATCGTAAAGGAAGGCGTAAAGCCCATCACCGATTTGCTTGAAGAATTTGACAAAGTCAACGAAGCCTTTGGCGACCCCGACGCGGATTACGAAAAGCTTTGCGCGCGTCAGGCAGAGTTGCAGGAACAATTGGACGCCACCGACGCTTGGAACCTTGACGCCAATTTGGAGCTTGCGATGGAAGCCTTGCGCTGCCCGCCGGCCGACCAAGTTGTCGACGTGTTGAGCGGAGGCGAAAGGCGCCGCGTCGCGCTTTGCCGCTTGCTTTTGCAAAAGCCCGACATTCTTTTGCTCGACGAGCCGACCAACCACCTTGACGCTGAGACCGTCGCCTGGCTTGAGAACCACCTTCACACTTACCCCGGAACTGTAATCGCCATCACTCACGACCGCTACTTTTTGGACGACGTGGCCGGCTGGATTTTGGAGCTTGACCGCGGCGAAGGCTATCCGTTCAAAGGAAATTATTCAAGTTGGCTTGAACAAAAGGAAGCCCGCTTGGCTCAAGAAGAAAAAGGCGAAAGCCAGCGCCGCAAGGAAATGCAGCGCGAGTTGGAATGGATTCACATGGGCGCCAAGGGCCGCCAAGCCAAGCACAAGGAGCACATCACCCGCTACGAAGAATTGCTGCGCCAAGAAGGAAAGACAAAACTCAAGGACACACAAATTTCTATCCCGGCCGGCCCGCGCTTGGGCGGCCAGGTCATCGACGCGCAGGGGCTTACAAAAGCTTTTGGCGACAAATTGCTTTTTGAAAATTTGGACTTCCACATTCCCGCCGGAGCGGTTGTAGGAATCGTAGGACCCAACGGCGCAGGAAAGACAACCTTGTTCAAAATGATTGCCGGAATCGAAAAGCCGGACGCTGGCGAGCTGAAGGTTGGCCAAACCGTCAAGCTTGTTTACGTTGACCAAATGCGCTCAAAGCTGGACGAAAACAAAACGGTTTACGAAACGCTCACCGACGGCCTGGACTTGGTCAAGCTTGGAGCGATTGACGAAAAAGGCCGCCCGCTCGAAGGCGGCGTGCGCGAAGTCAACGGCCACGCCTATTGCGCTTGGTTCAACTTTGCCGGAGCGGACCAAAACAAAAAGGTCGGCGTTCTTTCGGGCGGAGAAAAGAACCGCCTGAATCTTGGCATGATGCTTAAGGAAAGCGGAAACGTTCTCTTGCTTGACGAGCCCACCAACGACCTTGACGTGCAGACTGTGCGCGCCTTGGAAGAAGCGCTTGAAGACTTTGCCGGATGCGCGCTTGTCGTAAGCCACGACCGCTGGTTCTTGGACAGAATCTGCACGCACATTTTGGCCTTTGAAAACAACAGCGAAGTCCGCTGGTTCGAGGGCAACTGGTCCGAGTACGCCGAATGGAAGAAGAAAGAGTTTGGCGAAGACGCCGGCGTTCCAAAGAGAACGGTTTATAGAAAACTGACCAGATAAATTGTCATTCCCGCGCGTGACGCGGGAATCTTTGGAGCAACAGATTGTCGGATCAAGTCCGACAATGACATGCTTGTCTAATAACACGAGCTGTCGTTGACCAGATAGCGGTTTTGCGCTATAATTATTGCAATGACTAGTTTTTACGCAACTTTCGCTGGTCTTGACATAAAACACACATTAGCGCAAAATTCGCATCGCATCGCATCGCATCGCTAGCGACAACTAGGCCCGCAAACTTTTCGCGGGCTGCCAGTTTTTATTCCAACAATATTTTTCTCGCAACAAAATTCGCGTTTTGGAACTTTGCTTCCAAGCGCGATTTTTATATTCAATCGGAGGCATTTAAATGAAAAAGACATTTAAGTTTGCAACGCTTGTTTTGCTCGCGTTGTTTTCTTTGGCGCTTGCAGGCTGCGGCAATTCGGCTGATGACAGTGCGGCTCTTCTTGCTTTGGGCGGGGGCGGAACAGGTTCCGGCGGCGGAAACGGAGGCGGGAATGGCGGCGGCGGCGAAACGCCGAGCAATTCCACAAAAACAACTTACACAATCAATGGAACGGCGTATACAGTTCAAGACGGAAAAGTGACTGTCACCAAATCCGACGGAACAAAGGAACAGGTCGGAACGGTGGACAATTCCGGCGTCATCACCATTACTCAAGGCGGGCAAACAATCACCGTCACCGCGCAAGGTAGTGGAAGCTCAAATGTAACTGTGACAATCGCCACGACTGACGGCTCCGGCGCTACGACGACCAAGACCTACGCTGGCGACATAACTAGCGGAACTCTAACAAACACGCAAGACGAAAGCGACACAATCACGATAACAAAAACGGAAGAGACAACGCCCGCGCCCACTCCAACGCCAACTCCTGGCGCGACTTATACTGTGACCTTTAACACAGACGGCGGAAGCGTCGTTTCAAGCCAATCGGTTGCAAGCGGCGCGACGGCGACAAAACCGGGCATCCCGACAAAAACCGACTGCGCCTTTGTGTGCTGGTTCAAAGACGGCGCGCTGTTTGACTTTGCCACGCCAATAACAGGCAACGTCGAGCTTACTGCAAAGTGGTACACTTTCCAAACTACTGTAAAGGAATTGCCTGCTGGCACGAAAGGAACAGGAAACCCTGATGGAACAAGCTTGACTGGAACAACCGTCACGTATGTTTTGTTTGGCGATTACCCGCAGAAAATTAAAGAAAAAACTGTTACCGTGGACAAAACCCGGGAAATAAAGATGGGCGGGCTTACCTATTATCCTGGAAGCGACGGCAATTTGTACGCTGAGGGCGTGGATAGGGCTTTTTGGAAATATCATTATTCAGACGGCACAAAAGTAGGCCTTTGGGCAGACTGGGATAGCGGTAATGGAACAATTAACTACTTTAAGGTTGAGCCTATAAAATGGCGCGTTTGGTCTGAGGATTATGGAAACGGTCACAAAAAAATGCTTGTGGCTGAAAATGTTTTGACGAATTATCATTTTAGCACTTATCATAAATCGACTGACACTAGAGAAATAAACGGAAAGACTATTTACGGTGACAACTGGGAATACTCTGACCTCCGCGATTATCTAAACGGAACCAGCGTGGCAAGCGCTAATTGCACTGGCAAAGGTTTTTTGCAAACTGCCTTTACAGAATCCGCCCAAGGCCTTATCGCCACGACAACTGTGGACAACACTGTGTATTATCGAGATGGAAGTGTGGTACCAGACAATGAACTTTATGGTCATAAATGTGATGACACGCAAGACAGAATTTTTGTCCTTTCCTCTAAAGAAATCAATGCTTATACTCCATACGATAAAAAATATGAAAAATCTGATAGCACAAGAATACATACGGATTGGTCTCTTTCGAACTGTGGACAGAATGGCTCGGCTTATAATCCACTGCCGGAGCCCGATAGTCGATACTCGGACTACGATAACCGTTTTTTTGTACAAGCTTATCAAGATTTTGAAACTTATGGTCCATTGGCAAACTATTGGACGCGCACTCCTCGTGTCGCCAACAATACGGGCTGTATGTGTATAGGGCGTGACTATCTAGGTTACGGTACTGGATATGGAGTTAATTTGGGTCTAAGCGTAGTTCCAGCATTGTGCTTAAAGTAATTTACGCAAGCCCTGTCCTTTTTGGGGCAGGACGGCCTGTCAAAGCGCGGTTGCCATTCGGCTTCCGCGCTTTTTTTTACCACAAAGTTTTTACATCGTAAAGCTTTATTTTTGAATCTTTTGTGATGATTGTAAGGTTTTCAGACTGCGCTTGCGCGATTAATAGACAGGGGTTTCGTCAAAATCTTCCGCCATCCAAATTTTTCCTTTTAGAATTCCTGGTTGGCGGTATAATTTTTTTGGCGACTTTGCTGAAGCTTTTTTTGCAGTTGGGGCTTTAGAATTTCCGCTCAGAATAAAATCCAAAAAGCGCGAAACTAAGTCAAATTCGCTTTCTGGCACCAAACGCAGTTTTTTCTCTAAGGCTGAGTATGGCATGGCATTCCTCCTATGTTTTTATTATAGCGCAAATTCGCAGCGTTCGCAAGGATGTTCCGCTCGTTGACAAACGCGCATTTATTCTATATTATAAACTTGAGCCTAGGCGCTATGCGGCGCTGCGCCGCAAAACCCCGCCAGAGCCGGAAGGCAGCAACGGTATGCGGATGCAGCGCGCGCCGTAGTATGCCTAGGCTCAACCTTTTTGCGTTTGTGAGGAAAAAGTATGTGCGGAATAGTAGGCTATGTGGGAAACGAACTTGCCACTCCGATTTTGATTGAATCCCTAAAAAAATTGGAATACCGGGGCTACGACTCGGCTGGAATCGCGGTCCTTGACGGAGAGAACATCATCGCGCGCAAGGCAAAGGGCGCGCTCAAAGAGTTGGAAAAGCGCATCGCGGGCGAAACTATAAAAGGCTCGATTGGAATCGGCCACACTAGGTGGGCAACCCACGGCGAGCCAAGCGACGTAAACGCGCACCCGCACACAAGCCAAGACGGCTCGATTTCCATCGTTCACAACGGAATCATAGAAAACTACGCCGAGCTAAAGGCCAAGCTGCAAGCCGAAGGCGTGGTCTTTAAAAGCAAGACCGACACCGAAGTGGCCGTCAACTTGATCAGCAAACTTTACAAAGAAGAAAAGGACATCTTTAAAGCCGTCATAAAGGCGCTTCACATAATCGTGGGCTCTTACGCGCTGGGAATCATTTGCAAGGACTATCCCGACCGCATCATTTGCGCGCGCAAGGAAAGCCCGCTTGTCGTAGGCTTGGGCAAGGGCGAAAATTTTATCGCCAGCGACGTTCCAGCGCTTTTAAAGCACACACGCGACGTTTACTATCTTGGCGAAAAAGAAATCGCGGTCTTGTACACCGACCACGTTGACTTGTTCGACTACGAAGGCCAAAAAATCATCAAGGAGCCCAGCCACATCGAATGGGATTTGGACGCGGCGGAGAAGGGCGGCTACCCGCACTTTATGCTAAAGGAAATTTGGGAACAGCCCAAGGCGCTTACCGATACGATTCGCAACCGCATCATAAAGGACGGAAGCGGAAAAGCCACCGACGTTTACTTTGAAGAAAACAAAATGGACGATGCGTGGAGAAAGGCGCGCCGTGTTGTCATCACCGCTTGCGGAACCGCCTACCACGCCGGAGTCGTCGCCAAGTACGCCTTTGAAAAATTGGCCAGAATGAGAGTTGACGTTGACGTGGCCTCGGAGTTCCGCTATCGAAATCCTATTTTGGAAAAGGACGACATCTTTATCGTAATCTCGCAATCCGGCGAAACTGCCGACACTCTCAGCGCGCTTAGGCTGGCCAAAGAGCAGGGCCTCAAAGCGGTTGCCATCACCAACGTTGTAGGCTCAACCGTAAGCCGCGAAGCCGACGACGTAATCTACACGATGGCCGGTCCCGAAATCGCTGTCGCCTCCACAAAGGCTTACACGACGCAATTGGCCTGCTTATTTTTGCTTGCCATAAAAGCAGGAAAACTTCGCGGCGTTTTGTCGCAAGAACAAACTTCGGCCCTGCTTAATGAACTGGAATCCGTTCCGCAAAAAATACAGGAAATCTTGGACAACCAAGAGGCGATTCAAAAATTTGCCAGCGAGCAGTTCAACAAAAACAAAATATTTTACATCGGCCGCCAGTTTGACAGCGCCACGTCTTTGGAAGCGGCGCTCAAGCTAAAGGAAGTCAGCTACATGCACAGCGAGGCTTTTGCCGCGGGGGAACTCAAGCACGGCCCGATAGCGCTTTTGGACAACAAGTCTTTGGTCGTGGCAATCGCGACCGAGCCGGCGCTTTACGACAAGATTGGCTCCAATATGGTGGAAGTAAAAAGCCGCGACGCGACCGTTCTTGTAATAACCCAAGACGCAAGCGGCGCCTTTGAAGGAAAGTACGACGCGATTTTCAAGCTGCCTCAAATTTCTAGTACGCTCGCGTCGCTTTTGTGCGTGATTCCCGCGCAGCTATTTGCCTACTACTGCGCCGTCCAGCGCGGAAACGATCCCGACAAGCCGCGCAATCTTGCAAAGTCAGTTACAGTCGAGTGAGCAAATATTCAGCGGCGGCGGCTTGTTGGGCGGCGCTGGGGTGGTTGAGCGCGGCGGTTTTTGTCATGTCAATTTCGGGCAGCAATACAAACTGGACGCGCTCGTCGCCGCTTTGCGCCTTGTAGGCGCCCATCGCGCGCTCCAGGCTGGATGCAAGCGAGCGGCCCATCATTCCGTAGCACCAAACGATTTGCGTCTTTGAATTGCGCGCGCGGATTTTTGTCAAAAAATCAATCACGGCTGGCTCAAAAAGAGCGGCGATTTTTGGGTCGCTCTGGCACGGGCCTTGGTCGTTTGTGCCCAAGTTTACGATTACATAATCCGGTTCAAAGCGGCCAAAGTCCCATTTTTGGTTGGCGAGCCGCGCGCGCATATTTTGGTTTGTCAAGCCTTTTTGTTCGCCGCCGCCACAGTTATGGTCTTGCGAACAGTCTGCGCCGTTATGGTCTTGCGAATCGTCCTTTATAATCGAGCAAACTTGGTCGTAATGCTTTGGTATGGATTTTTCAAAGTCGCCGTCGTAGCCGCAAACTACGCCCCAGCCGCTTTGGCTGATGACGTTAAAGTCGGCGCTCAAAGCTTGCGCGACGTTAAAGGCCCAAGTTTTTGTTGCGCTAAAAAAAATGCTTGCCCAATCGATTTCGGAGGCGGCGCCGTTGACTCCCTCTCCGCTAGTGATGCTGTCTCCGATAAATTCTATCTTTAGCGGCTGGGGCGTTACAGGAAGGAGGTTTCCGTCTGTCTTAAGGCTTTTTAGAAGGAAGCGGTGCGCGCCGTCGTCGCCCATCGACTGCGTTTCTTTGTAGACTCGGACGTTTTTGACCTTTTGTCCGTTTAGGTTCCTAAAAAGACAAATGTCGTTTAGGCCCTTGTTAAGCATTAGGCGCGCGGTTTGGACTCCGTCAAGCCAAACGCTTATCCATATTTCAAAGGTATTGTAATCCGATTGTATTTGCGCCCAAAGCTCGCTGCCGTCTGCGTTGATTTCAAAGCCGCTTGCGCTCCAAAAAAAGTCCACGCCTTGCTCGCTAGCCGCCGCGCGTCCCATGATTTTAATTTTTGCGCCGCCGCCGGCTTTTGGGCTTGCAAGATTTTCCACGCTTGCCAGCTTATTTGCCAAAAAAGTTTCCATAAACAAAGTGTATCATTTTGCCGAAAATAAATCTATGAGTGAAAAAATCTTTTTAAAATGGTTTTGTACATTTATCGTAGGCAGCGCGGTCGCTTTGTTTGTGATTATAGCTTTTTCTTCTTGCAAATCAACGGCGCAAGCGGCCGAGGAGCAAGAAATCGTCGCTCCCCAAGAGCCAATCATCACTTATGTCAACACGACAATCAACAAGGCCGACGGAAAAATTTCAACGATAATGGTCTTCAACTCAATAAAAGAAGTTGTCGCAATCCATCCGATTTCGCGCGTCCGCTACAATCTTGCGCCGAGCGATTACAAATACAATTTAGCCAGCACCGAACTGAATGTGGTTTTGCCCAAAAACGTTCCATATAAAATCAACGAATTGGCCTTTCACATTGTGGGCGAAGCCGCTTATCCTGGAGTTTTTGTCCTTGCTGGAATTGACCAAAAGCGTGGAGAGCCTGGCGTTTTCTTTGAAGGAAAGAAATCTGTCGAAGGAATTGATTACTCTTACGACAAGGCTTCGGCCAGAATCACAAGCTTGGTTCCGCTTAACGTTGACAAAGATTCGTTTGAAATTTGCTGGGCCACGACAAATGGCGAAGTCACTTTTTCAAACAACACTCAAAAATATCGCGACGCTTACATAAAGTTTTACAACGATTGGAGCCGCGCCATTCACATGAGAGGTGAATAAAATGAAATTTGCTTTGTTTCTTATGCTTTTGTTCAAGCGCCGCTAACAAATCATTTTTTGGTTAGCACTGCCAATAGCGCGCGACAACCTAGGTCGATGTCCTCGTAAGTTTGGTCAAAGTTTCCTGTGTACCAAGGGTCGGCTATGTCGCGCGCAAGTCCCGCCCATTCCAAAAGCAGATGAATTTTTGGCGCGGCCTCTTTTCCTAAAATCCTGTTCATATAAAAAAGATTTTCTTGGTCCATTCCGATTATCAAATCCCATTGTTCCGCGTCGGCTCGAGTGATTTGGCGCGCGCGATGGTTCCCCAAAGGGATTCCTACTTGAGCCAGCTTTGTCCGCGTTCCGTAGTGGGGGGCGTTGCCAATTTCTTCTGTGCTGGTGGCGGCGGAGTCAATGAAAAATTCTTTTTCGAGTCCCGCCTGCTTTACCAAATGCTTCATCACAAATTCCGCCATAGGAGAGCGGCAGACATTTCCGTGGCAAACGAATAAAATTTTTTTCATACAAGCGCCTGTTAGAGGTAAATGCGTTCAAACGACCTTGTGTCGATCGGCTTTGAAAAGTAGTAGCCTTGGAAGAGGTCGCAGCCTTCTTCGTGCAACAAATCCATTTGGTCTTTGGCTTCGATTCCTTTGGCAAGAATTTTTATGCCAAGGTTTTTGGCCATCGAAATCAATTCCTTCATGATGATATGGGCGTTGCGCGGCGAATTGGTGTTTTGCATAAAGCCGATGTCAACTTTGAGAATGTCGATGTTGCATTCGCGCAAAATTTTGAGCGAAGTGTTTCCTGCGCCAAAGTCGCCGATTTCGATTGTAAAGCCGATTTTGTGCAATTGTTCGATCAAGCGGATCTGCCGCTCCAAGTCGACCATCATCATGTCTTCGCTAAGCTCGATGTGCAAGTTCTTTGGATTGACGTCAAATTCTTTGAGCAAGTCGTTGAATTCGTTAAGAATGCTCATAAGATAAAAGTCTTTTGGCGAAATGTTGACCGAAATGTAAAAGTCGTCGCGGCCGGCCGTCTTCCATTCAAAGAGCTTTTGGAAAACAAGGCGCCAAACATAGCGGTCGATTTTTGTGATCATTCCGTTCTTTTCAAAAATAGGAATAAACTCCGCCGGCGAGACGACGCCTTCGTCCGGGTGTTCCCAACGGACAAGAGCTTCGGCGCCTACGGCCTTTCCTTCGATTGTTGACTGGGGCTGCAAGTAAATTTTTATCTGGCCGGTCGAAATCGCTTCGGGCAATTGGTAAACCAATTCTTGTTCGCGCAAGGCGCTGTCGCGCAGCTTGGTGTCGTACCAAGCCACTTGCTTTCCGTATTGGCCCTTGATTGTGTCAATTGCGATGAAGGCGCGGTCGCACATGAACGAAACGCGCATGTCAATGTCTTCGATTTCGTAAACGCCAAAGTAGCATGTGGGCAAAATCGAAAGGTTGACCGTTTCCTTAAAAATGCGCTGGGATTCGTCTATGAATATTTGCAAGTTGAGACGGTCTTTGGGAATCAAGATTGCAAAGCGGTCGTTGTCTATTCTTCCGTAGATTTCTCCGATGACAGTTTTTTCTTTTAACGCTTCGGCAAACGATTTTAGAATTTTGTCGCCGACTGTGATTCCGTTGAACTCGTTTATAAGCTTGAACTTTCCGATGTCGCAGCAAACGATAAAATATTTTTCGTCAGGATTGGCTTCAAGCATGTCCGCGACTTTTTCGTAGAAGTAGTGCTTGTTGTAAAGGCCGGTCAAAGGATCGTGTGTGCTGCGGAAATGTTCCAGTTTTTCGCGGTTGTTTTCTTCGGTTGTGTCGGCCATCATCAAGTAGCTGCCGATGTATT
The DNA here is from genome assembly GCA_017551705.1 of Treponema sp. Taxonomy (GTDB): domain Bacteria; phylum Spirochaetota; class Spirochaetia; order Treponematales; family Treponemataceae; genus Treponema_D. The sequence continues at coordinate 18,159 of JAFZLA010000064.1, read as the reverse complement.
GTTTGTCCTTTGTCTCTATGCGGGCAAAGTTCATTTTGTAATAAACTTCTTTTCCGTCTTCAATGCGATGGATGGTGTCTTCTTTTGGCTCCTGTTCGCTGAGGGGCTGTCCGCCAGAAATGCGCTGGACAATCGGGCTGATCATTTCGGTCGGATTTTGGTTTTTCTTAATGCGGCAAATTTTTCTGATGTAATCGTTTGCGTAAATGCACTGTTCGTCAGTGTCCAAGACCGCGATTCCGTTGTTCATCTCTTGCATCAAGCGCTTAAGCGTGACTTTTTGCAAAAGCGAAGGAATGTAAGAAAAAGCGAAGTAACTAATTGAAACGCATACAAGGCCGTACAAAAGCACCGAAAAATCAACAGGCAGAGCGAACAAAATGTAGAGGCCGTTGATAAGAACGATTATCAAGAGCGAAACGATTGACATTAAATACTTGATTTTGTAAATGCTTGGGGCCGTTACAGTCTTTGCCAAGAGGCATACGATGTTCAAGACGACCATAAAGTAACAAAGGGTCAAGTGCAAATCATAAGACAAGGCTGAGGTTGTCCTAAAGTAAACGTCAGGTTGGAACATTCCGCCTGAAAAATAAAAACGCTCGACGATGAAAACTTTTCCTGTCCAAATGTTGCTGACCAAATTGCAAATGTCCGCAAGAACCAAGATGGACAAAAGTATCATGCCTTTTTCGAACCAAGATGTTCTTTGCTTGTTGCGCTTTGTGATGTTTTTTATGTCATCCTTAAAAAAGTAAAACAAGACCGCGATGAAACTTTGCGAGGCGACGCTGTTTGGATGAGAGTATTCGACATTGAAATACAAAAGCAAGAAAAGGGTTATGTCAATCGCTACAAAATACCAGTCAAATAAAATGACGGCTGCGGAATCAACGTCTTTCCATTCTGTGGAAACAAGCGCAAGAATTATGTTTGGCAAAACCGTAAAAAAGGCGCCGACAAGCATGTTGCGGGCTTTTTTTGCCAAGGGAATTCGTCTGTTTGCTTTCTTCATGGTTCTGCTTATGGTGAAAATAATCATCAATTCCATAACCGCAAGAACCACGGCGTATAAAGTTTTCATCTTTACTATTATATCATAGAATTTCGTTTTTTTCAATTAAAAGCGCGTTTTGTGGGACATGGGCGAGGGCGGGCGTTTTAAGTTGACAAAAATTGAAATTTTGTCTAAAATAACTTTATCTTATTTTTACGGGGAACTATATGGCGCAAAGACGCGTGGTTGTAACGGGACTTGGAGCGGTGACTCCGCTTGGAAACAACGTCCAGGACACTTGGGAAGGAATCAAGGCCGGAAAAAGCGGCATTGAAAAGATCACTTTGTTCGACGCGACGGACTACAAGGTTCAAGTTGCCGGCGAAGTCAAAAATTTTGACATAGCCCAATACGGACTTGACCCAAAGGAATGCCGAAAGACCGCGCGCTTCACCCAATTTCTTTTGGCGGCCAGCGCCCAAGCGATCAAGGACGCGGGCTACGACAAGGAAAAGCTTAACGGCGAAAAATGCGGCATTATGATAGGAAACGGAATCGGCGGCTTTGACATTATCGAAGCGGCCTTTAAAAAATACTTTGACCCCGCCGCCGGCGTCAACCGAATCCCGCCGCTTAGCGCTCCGGAATTCATTCCCAACGAGGCGGCCGCCAACGTCAGCATGCTTTACGGAATCGAAGGCCCGGCATGGACTTTGGCCACCGCTTGCTCTAGCGGAACGGACGCCTTGGGAAACGCGCTTGACTTGGTGAGAAGCGGCCGCGTTGACATTTGCGTCGCCGGCGGAACGGAAGCCACAATCACAGGCTTTGGAATCGGAAACTTTATGGTTCTAAAAGCGCTTGCCACAAAATACAACGACAATCCCCACGCCTCAAGCCGCCCCTTTGACAAAAACCGCGACGGCTTTGTAATGGGCGAGGGAAGCGCGGTTTTGATTTTGGAAGAGCTTGAGCATGCCAAAAAGCGCGGCGCCAAGATTTACGCCGAGTTCGCGGGCTACGGAGCGTCCTCTGACGCTTACCACATCACCGCTCCTCTTCCGGACGGAACGGGCGGAGCCAAGGCCATTACCCGCGCCTTGGAAGACGCCGGCCTCAAGCCCGAGGACATCCAGTACTACAACGCGCACGGAACGGGAACTCACGCCAACGATTCCGGCGAGACAAAAATGGTAAAGATAGCCTTTGGCGAGCACGCCAAAAAGTTGAAGATTTCTTCAACCAAGAGCATGACGGGCCACATGATTGGAGCGGCCGGCGCGATTGAAGCTTTGTTCTGCATCAAGGCAATCAACGACGGCTTTTTCCCGCCCACAATCAACCTTGATGAGCCCGACATCGAAGGCGGCTGCGACTTGGACTACGTTCCCAACAAGGGACAGACAGGAACAATCAACGCCGCGGCCAGCGCGTCGCTTGGCTTTGGCGGCCACAACGGCTGCGTGGTGTTCAAGAAATTTAGCGGCAACTAAAATCGTAGGCAAGCCTCAAAATGAAGGTTTGCCGCGCAACGCCAACAAACGCGCTCGCGACCAAGCTCGCGCGTTCAGGCGCATTATAGACACACATAACGGAGGACTAAAAAATGGTAATCACACCCAAAATCAGAAGCAACATTTGCATCAACGCGCACCCGGTTGGATGCGCCAAAGAAGTTGAGCGCGAAATCGCGTACGTCCAAGCGCAAAAGGCCAAGCGCGGAGTTCTTGCGGCGGCCGAAGGCGGAAAGGGCCCCAAGACAGTTTTGGTCTTGGGCTGCTCAACAGGCTACGGACTTGCCAGCCGCATCACGGCCGCCTTTGAGTACGGCGCGGACACAATCGGCGTGTCGTTCGAAAAAGAAGCTACAGAGACCAAGGGCGGAACTCCCGGTTGGTACAACAACGCCGCTTTTGACCGCGCCGCCAAGGCCGCCGGACTCAAATCGGTAACGCTCAACGGCGACGCTTACTCCAACGAAATGCGCGCTTCGGTAATAGAAGAAATAAAAAAGATGGGCGGAAAAATTGACTTGCTCATTTATTCATTGGCCAGCCCCGTACGCAACGACCCCGACAAAATCGACCCTGAGACCGGCGCCCACGTTATGTACCGCTCGGTAATCAAGCCGATTGGAAAAACCTACGGCGGAAAATGCTTGGACATCATCAACGAAAAATTGACAGAGATGAGCGCCGATCCCGCCAACGACGCTGAGATTGAGACAACCGTAAAAGTAATGGGCGGCGAAGACTGGCAGCTTTGGATTGACGCTTTGCAAAAGGCCGGCGTTTTGGCTGACGGCTTTTGCACTCTGGCCTATTCTTACATCGGACCCGAATTGAGCCACCCGATTTACCGCGACGGAACAATCGGCCAGGCCAAAAAGCATTTGGAAAAGACCGCGCTCAACCTTAACGAGCAGCTCAAAAAGAGCGTCAATGGTTCCGCCTACGTTTCCGAAAACAAGGGCTTGGTCACCCGCTCAAGCGCGGTTATCCCGATCATCTCCCTTTACCTTGCCGTCTTGTTCAAGATTATGAAAAAGATGGGAATCCACGAAGGCTGCATCGAGCAGATGGAACGCTTGTTCAGCGAGCGCCTTTACATAAACGGCGGCGCCTTGGGAGACGTTCCTGTTGACGCAGAGCATCGCATCCGCATCGACGACTGGGAATTGCGCGACGACGTTCAGGCTCAAGCCCAAAAGGCTATGGCCGCCGTCAACGACGACAACGTGCGCGAGTACTGCGACCTCGAAGGCTACAAGCACGACTTCTTGGTCACAAACGGCTTTGACGTTGAAGGCGTTGACTACAACAAGGATGTCGCTGACATGCGCTCAATAGATTAAGCGCGCTTTAAACGCAAACAAAAAGGCCGGCTCCAATTGCGGGGCCGGCTTTTTTTTGTTGTAAAAATGCGGGCAGCGTCCGTAAGGACGCGGTTAACCCGCTCGAAACAACGATTAAGGTCTTGCGTTCAACGGTACGAGCGGCTAGTTCCTAAAGCTGTGAATAGGCGCCGGGATTCTTCCTCCGCGGTTAATGAAGTCCGCGCAGGAGAACTTGTTGACGTCGATTACGGGGCAGCCGCCAAGCAAGCCGCCAAACTCAACCCATTCGCCGGCTTTTTTGCCGGGGGCGGGAATAAGGCGGACGGCGGTGGTCTTGTTGTTGACCATGCCGATGGCCATTTCGTCGGCCATGATGCCGCTGATGGTCGTGGCGCTTGTGTCGCCGGGAATTGCAATCATGTCGAGGCCGACCGAGCAAACGCAAGTCATGGCCTCCAATTTTTCCAAGGTGATTGAATGCTGTTGGACGGCGTTGATCATGCCTTCGTCTTCGCTTACGGGAATGAAGGCGCCGCTAAGGCCGCCGACGTTTGTGCTGGCCATTACGCCGCCCTTCTTTACCATGTCGGTGAGCATTGCCAGGGCCGCCGTTGTTCCCGGAGCGCCCGCGCCTTCCAAACCGATTTCTTCCAAAATGCGGGCAACGCTGTCGCCGACTTCGGGAGTGGGCGCGAGGCTCAAGTCCAAAATGCCAAACTTGACTCCAAGGCGGGCGGCGGCTTCCGTTCCTACAAGCTGGCCCATGCGGGTGATTTTAAACGCCATCTTTTTGATGCCGTCGGCCAGTTCGTTGATGGGCTTGCCTTTAAATTCGCGCGCGGCGGCCAAGATTACGCCCGGGCCGGAAACGCCAACGTTAATCACTGTGTCGCCCTCTCCGGGTCCGTGAAAGGCGCCCGCCATAAAGGGGTTGTCTTCGGGAGCGTTGGTAAAGACCACAAGCTTTGCGCAGCCGTTTACCGCGCAGTTTTTGGAAAGCTCGGCGGTCTTTTTGATTGTCTCGCCCATCAATTTTACAGCGTCCATGTTGATGCCGCTTTTGGTCGTGCCAACGTTCACGCTTGAGCAAACGCATTCGGTTTCGCTGAGCGCTTGCGGAATTGAGTCTATCAAGATTTTGTCGGCGGGCGTGATTCCTTTTTGAACGAGCGCGCTGAATCCTCCGATAAAGTTCACCCCCAGCTCTTTGGCGCACTTGTCCAAAGTCTTGCAGTAGTCAACATAGCTTTGCGCGTTGCTGGCGCCGGCGACAAGCGCGATTGGCGTTACGGAGATTCGCTTGTTGATGATTGGAACGCCAAAGTCGCTTTCGATGTCTCGGCCAACTTTGACCAAGTTCTTTGCCTTGCCCATGACTTTGTCGTAAATTTTTTGGCAGGCGCGCTTGGGGTCGGGGTCGGCGCAGTCCAAAAGCGAAATGCCCATCGTGATGCAGCGCACGTCAAGCTTTTGGCGCATGAACATATTTACTGTCTCTTCAATTTCTACAGGCGTGAATAACATTTTAATCCTCCTCTGACCACGCGTCGTATTCGCGGCGCGCGGCTTTTTTGGCGTTCCAGCGCGATGATTTTTCTTCAAGCATTTCCGCGTCCTCGCGGCCTTGAAAATTGTTCCACTGGCTAAACTGATGTTTGTCCAGCGGCGCGGCTTTGTTCTTGTTTTTTTCTTGCAAGTCTTCCAGTCCGTTGGCCATTATTTTTTTCCTTTTGAGGCAGGCTTTTTAGCCGCGGGTTTTTTAGTCTTGCTTGCAGTTTTTGTTTTGGACGCGGGCTTTGCGGCAGTTTTTTTGCTTGCGCTTGCAGCCGCGCGCGTCTTGGGCTTGGCTGCAGTTTTTGTTTTGCCGCTGGTCTTAGGCTTGCTTGCAGTTTTGGTCGCGGCAGTTTTTGGCTTGCTTGCAGTCTTTGTTTTGCCGGCGCTTTTTGCCGCAGTCTTTTTTGCGGGAGCCGCTTTTTTTGCCGCGGGCTTCTTTTGCGCCTTTAGCTGGCTCTTGGCCTCGCGCTCGATTTGGTCAAAGTCTTCAACGTCTTCGTCTGCAACATCTTCCTCAAGAGACTTGGCTTTGACGGAATTGTTTACAGGAATGATAATCGCAGGGTTCTTTGGCATTTCGACTGTTTTGTTTGGGTCGATGATTGTTCGCCTCACGCTTTTCTTTGTCCTAAGTTCCTCCGCGATTTGCAAGTAGCAGACGCGGCACTTTATCACGGCGCTCAAAATTACGATCACGCAAAAGAATTTTACGTTGGTGTCGAACGAAACAAAATAGTCGTAAAGGCCGTGAATCAAAACAGCGTTCAAAAGCGGCCAAACGTTCCACCTTAAATTTTTGAAGTAATAAATGGTAAAACCGCCAAGGCCTGCGCAAAGTGTGTGAATCAAAACGGCTGTGAACATTCGCAAGTAAATCAAGTTGAGCGTAACTCCGTGGCCGATGTTTTGGATGTCCAGCAAAAAGTAAATGACCGACTCAAAGCTGCCAAAAATCATTCCCGCCAAAAGGGAATAGCAAAACCAGCAGCTGAGCTTTTCTTCTTTGGCTCCGACAATAAAAAGCAAAAGCGCCTTAAAGCATTCCTCGATGAGGCCCAAAAAAATGATGGAATAAAGAATGATTGAAATCGCTCCGCTTCTGCCAAAAAGGTGCATTCCCGGAACGGCGAACTGAACTATGGCAATCGGAATCAAGGCCAAAAGTCCCGCCAACGAGGCGACCAAACCTTTTGGCGCTGAAAAATTGGGAACCAAAATCGCGAACAAGGCGAACATGGTCACAAAGGGAACGAAACACAAAATTATCGGCGCGTATACATTCATAATCATATAGAATACTTTAAAACGCGCCTTTTTGCAAGTCAACGCCGCCCCGCGGCCATTGCGTTGGACTTGCGCTTGCAAGCGCTTTGGGGCTATAATGTCGGCATGAAAAAGAGAGTTGTTTGGGCGGCTATGGCGCTGATTTTTACGGCCGCCTTTGTTTTTTCCCAAGAAACTATGGATGAGGATGAGCGGATTTTGGAGGAGCGTTTGGACGAACGCAAGTCTCCGCACAGATTCAGCATTTTTACGGACTTTGCCTACTATCCCTACAGCGACATGGTAGCGGGAAACGGAGAGAGGTTCGCTCCGATAACTGGGCCCTATGACAGCTTGCAGTTTGGCGTCACCGCTTCGTATGATTACACGATTCCGCTCCCCGGCTCAAACTTTCTTACAAAAGGAAACAAACTAAAGTTGGGCGCCGAATGCCAAATTTCTCCGGCGACTTTTAAGCCAAGAATTTTTGCCAGCTGGACGCCCGTGGCTTTTTTTGTGGTCAACGCGGGTCTTACCGCAGGAACCGGCTGGCCCTTCCTTGGAGCGCAGGGCTTGGCCACATACAACGCGTCAAGCGGAGAATACGACAATTTGACGCCCTTTGCCAATTGGTACGGCGAATTTAGCATTGGCGGAACCTTGCAATTTGACGCGGAGGCGGTTTGGCCCGGAGACTGGCACCATATCGTCTTTATGGCCAGCTATGACTTTCGCCTAAGCGGCTTGACCGGCCAAGAAAAAGGCCATCCTTGGTGCTGGGCTAGCGATTACGCCAAAGTGAACGGACCTTGGTATTACGCCAACGTAATTTTGGGCTACCAAATGCCGCTAAAACTTAGCATGGTAGGCTTTCAGGCCGAATTTACCGGCTACTTTTCCGACAGCCAATTTGACTCAAAATACAGGGCCTTTGACGGCAATTTTTGCAACATGACCTTGTCGCCGCTTTTTATGGTCTCGTTTACAAAAAAGGACATGCTGTTGGTTCTTTTTACGTTTGAACGCAGGCGCGGCTTTGACTCAAAGAAAGGAACCTATAACGGACGCGACCAAAACGTCTTGGAAATGCGGTCTTCCGGCGGGGAATGGTATTTTAAACGAATCGCGTTTAGATACATCCACAACTTTTAGAGCGGACATTTTCCTTGCCAAAACCACACAGAGTGTGGTATAATAGAGATTATGAAAAAAATAGGCATTAAATTGGCGGACGGCGCCTTTTTCCCCATCATGGAACAAGGACAGCCTGACAAAAAGAAAATCAATCTCACCACTGTAAAGGACAACCAGACCACCGTTCAGGTTTCTTTGTACGCCAGCGAAAGCGGCTCAATGGAAGACGCGATTTTAATCGACACGCTCAAAATCAATAAATTGGAACGCCAGCCTAACGGCCAGCCCGACATCAACTTGTCGCTTTCGCTTGACAAGAACGACAACGTCGAGGCCCAACTCAAAGACGAATCTACAAACGAAGAGGCTTCGTTCAGCGCGAACCTAGGCGAAGTCCTTTTGGCCAGCGACAAAAATCCCGGAACTGGAAAGGGCTTGCTTGGAGCCGCCGAAGAAATCAAGGTCAAGTCCGAGCTTGACGACATTAACTTTGACATGCCTTCATTTGACGAAGGCCCCGCTCCCGAGGCGGAGACTGTTGTCGACGACGTTCCCGCAAAAAAGGCTGAGACTGAATCGGACGATTTTGCCCTTCCTGACTTTGACCAGACAGAAGTTCCCGTTGACGAGAACATCGACATGCCCGACTTTAACATGCCGGATTTTGAAGAGCCCGCCGCGCAGTCCGATGACGAGCCGCTTAAATTTGACGACGAAGAATTTAAGGATCCGACTTTTGACAACGAGCCCGTTTTTGAAAACGACCAAAACCAGGCCTCTTCTTCGGACACAAGCTTTGACAGCCTTTATGACGAAAACGACATTGACAGCGAACGAAAGAAAACCCGCCTGCCTGTTTTGGTGTGCTTGATTTGCGCCATCATCTGCGTGTTGGCTGTTTTGCTCCTCTTGTTTGTCATTCCGTCAAGATTCAATTTGCTCACTTCAAAGAGTTCCCAAAATGAGCAGGTTCAAGAGCAAGCCGCTCCTCTTCCGCCTCCCGCTCAAAAGGAGGAACCATTGCCTCCGCCGGCGCCTGCCGCAAAAGAAGACGAGGTTGTTGTAATCGAAGAAGCGGAGATTGTTGTTCCCGACCTTCCCAAACCCGAAGCGAAGAAAGAGCCTAAAGTCATCACTTACAAAATCAAGTGGGGCGACACTCTTTGGGACATCTCGGCCGCTTACTACAAGAATCCTTGGCGATACAAAAAGATCGCTAGATACAACGGCATTAAAAATCCCAACCATATCGTAGCCGGAACGTACATCAAGATTCCGGAAGAGTGATGTTTTCTTCCGCAAAAAAAACAATTCTCACTCTGGCTTTTTTCTCTTTGTTCACGGCCTGCTCGCAGGAAAAAGTTTCTTTAAATAAATTTTACGGAGCGGACGCAAATTATTTTAACGGAATGCTGGCCCTTAGGGAAAACAATTCCGAAGCCGCGCAAAAGTATTTTTTTCGTTCCGCAAAAAAAGCCAGTTACTGGGCCGCGCGCAAATCCATGAAGCAGCTTTGCTTGATGGGAGACATTCAAGAAAGAATAAAAAGGTGCTCCGATTATTTGAGGGAATACAACGACGACGACGCAAAGCTTTTTGTATGCCGAGAATTTTTGGCCGACAAAGAATACGCGCGCGCGATAGAGGCCACCGTCGACATAGATTTGGCTGTTTGCGACAACAACTTGGCCGCGCTTAGGCTGCAAGCCTTGGACAAAAAGAAAGACTCGCGCTTTGACAAAAGCGTTTTTGATTGGTTCACATTGCGGCGGGTTAGCGACGTTCACTACGAGTTTTACAAGCAAAACGCGCGCGACGAATTGGAAGAAGCCATCGCAGGCGCGGACGGATCGGGGCCGCAATTTTCTGACTTTGCCGTCAATTCCGAGTTTGCCATTCAATTTAGAATCGCCATCTATCGCGGAAACTACAACGCGGCCTACGAAATGTATGAGCAAATCCGCGCGCTGACAATCGAACATAAAAAGATTCCGTTGACTTGGCAATTGGTGGCCGACATGGGCCGCGCTTGCGTTTACGGAAACAACGAGGACATTAAGAACGCAAAATATTTTGAAGAGTTGGCTGGCGGCGACTGGAACGACAAGAGAATCAATTATTACGCGATGATTTATTCGGGCTTGCTTTACAACAAAAACGACAACTACCGCCGCCGCGCGCTAAAGCAGTTTGAGGCCGCTCTTGTTTTGGCCGCTGACGAAAACGAGCGAGACCAGGCGCTTTGGTATTACTTGCAGTCTTGCCTAAAAATTTCGACAGAGGAAGCGGTTGCGGGCTTGCAAAAATACGCGGCCTCCTTTGGCCAAAAGGATTACTTTGACGATTTTTTTGACTCGCTTTCTGTGCTGCTTTTTAGCGGCGGCAAGTGGAACTTGTTTGAAAAAGTTTTGTCGGCCATAGACGGCCGCGCGAGCCAGGCCACTCTTTCTAAGTACGCCTATTTGACGGCGCGGGTTATGGAAAGCCAGACTGAAGGAGCGGACAAAAAAAAGATTGACGGCTATTATCGCTTGGCCGCGCAAACCGACCCGGGAACCTTTGTTTACTACAAGCTTTTGGCGGCCAAGGCGCTTGGCTTTCAAACCGCCGACATAGACAAAATGTTTTTTGCCGCGAATGACGGCAAGACCGGGAATGGCGCCCGGACTGACGGCAAGACCAAGAGCGCGCCGCAAAATGCAAACGAAGGCAAGGCCAAAAACGCTCCGCCGCTGGAGCCCCAATCCGCCCGCAAATTGCTTTTGGGCTACGCCGACTTTGGGCTTGGCGAGTTGATTTACGACGATTGGAAATTCTTTTTTGACATCGACAAAAAAATGATTGACTTGGCCACCGTTGAGCGGCTGAGCGAATTTTTGCGCAACATGGCGAACGGCCAAAACGACTATTATTCAAAAAGCCTAAGAATGATTTCGCGCTCGGCCAACATAGACGGCATTCAAATAAGCCGCAAGGCCTTTGAGCTTTTGTACCCGCAAAACTTTTTGCAAGAAATCCGCGCCTCCGCCAAAGAATTTGAAGTTGACGACCACCTTATGTTCGCGCTAATCCGCACCGAAAGTTTTTTTGAGCCGGCCATCCAAAGCCACGCGGGAGCGATTGGCTTGACCCAATTGATGGAGGCGACCGCGGCGGACTGCGCCAAACGGCTAAAGGCTGGCGACTACAATTTGCTGGATCCCGCCACCAACATCCGCTTTGGAACATATTATTATTCGCAAATGAAAAGGCGTTTGGACAATTCGGGTGTGTTGGCGCTCTTTGCCTACAACGCGGGAATCACAGTCGTCCGCCGCTGGATACGGAACAGCAAGCTGGAATTGAACGAGAGCGGCGACTTGTGGAGCGACTTGTTTTTGGAAACCCTTCCGTTTGCCGAAACCCGCGACTACGGCCGCCGTGTCGTAAGCGCCGCCGCCATGTACGCCTACCTTTACAACAGAAAGAATCCCTGCCAAATCGTCAGCGAGCTGATGTAAGCTCCGCTCGTGTTGTTGCTGGCAACACCTTAATTGTTTGTTCGAGCGGTTTCGCCGCGTCTTTCAGACGCTTCCTGTGTCTTTGACACTGTTCCGCAAAATCATTATACTGACAAAATATGAACGACCCGTTTTCTGACCTTTTGCCAAAAGCGATGCACTTTTACTCATTGCAAGCAACGCAAGTCGTGCTGCTTTTGGGAATCATAATGTTCTTTGGCGCGCTGGGCGGCCGCATTTTTAGAAAGTTAAAAATTCCGCAAGTGGTTGGCTACATCGTAATCGGAATCATCATCGGTTCCAGCGGCCTGCAAATGTTGGGCAAGGCGACAATCGCCGCGCTCAATCCTGTGAGCACAGTCTCGCTTTCGCTAATCGGTTTTTTAATCGGAGCGGAACTCAAGCTTGGAGTAATAAAAAAGTACGGAAAGCAGTTTGTCGGCATTTTGCTATTTGAGTCAATCACTCCGTTTTTTATCGTGGGCGGAATCATTTTCGCGATTTCGCTTGCGGTCACGAACAACTTGCCGCTGTCCATCGCGATGGGCTTGATACTTGGCGCGATTTGTTCGGCAACCGCTCCCGCCGCCACAACCGACGTTTTGGTTGAATACAGGACTCGCGGCCCTCTTACGACAATCGTTTACGGAATCGTCGCGATGGACGACGCGGTGGCCTTGATTTTGTACGCAATCGCCAATTCGATTTCGTCTCCGCTTTTAAAGGGCGAGTCGGTTTCGCTTGTCGTTCAAATGCTGATGATTGGCCGCGACATTTTTGGCTCGATTTTGCTCGGCTGCGCTTTTGGCGTTTTGCTTATGTTCATGATAAAGAACATTATGAACGAAGACGGCCGCATACTTTCGTTCGCGCTGGGAAGCCTGTTTTTGTGCACTGGCTGCGCGCTCTTTTTGGATTTGGACAACATTTTGGCGGCGATGGCGCTGGGCTTTTTTATGGTCAACTTTGCTCCTGCAAAAACGCGGCCGGTCTTTAACCTTGTGCAAAAGTTCACGCCGCCGGTTTACGTTTTGTTCTTTGTGCTTGTGGGCGCCAAGCTTGACATTTGGATTATCACGCCGTATTTGGGAGCGCTCGCGGTTGTCTACGTTTTGGGCCGCTCTTTTGGAAAGACAATCGGCTCCATGCTGGGAGCGTGGCTCACCCGCGCTCCGGCCGCCGTCCGCAAGTATTTGCCTTGTTGCTTGCTTTCGCAGGCGGGAGTGGCCATAGGCCTTTCCATCGCGGCGGGCAACGACTTTGCTGATTCCATCGGGCCGCAAATTTTGCTCATCATCACGGCCACGACTTTTATCGTTCAGCTTGTAGGCCCAATCTTTGTAAAGTACGGCGTGACCAAGGCGGGCGAAGTTGGCCTTAACATCACCGAAGACGACATCAAGAAAAACACAAAGGTCGCCGACGTAACTTGGGGCAACGAAAAAATCTGCTCGCAAGATTCGCCCTCAATCGTCAGCGAAAGCCAAACGATAAAAGAAATTTTGGACTCGTTCTCTCGTCACAACAATTTGAATTACGCGGTGCGTTCCGAAAGCGGAAAACTTATTGGCGTAATTTCGCTTGAGCACTTAAAGGAAACGATCGCGATCGGCGAGCTTGCCGAAAACCTCTTGGCCACGGACATCATGGACCCTGTGTCGGCGACTTGCTCTCCGCAACTGATGCTCCCCGAAGCCTACAAACTTTTTGACGAGCGCGACACCGAGGCCCTGCCCATCGTAGGCTACAACGACGAGCTTTTGGGAATGTTGGAAAAGCCCGCCTTGGACCACTACGTCCACGCCCGAATTTTGGAATTACACAGAAAGATAGAGAAGCTGGGATAATAGCGGCTCGCGCGGTTAGGCGGAGTATGTCTGGCGTTTGCCCTGACCCGCTTTCTAGGAATTAGCCATAATTCGCGCCATCTCAAATACGGCGCGTTTTTCCGAGTCATTGAGCTTTTTGACATTCTTTACAAGCTGCGAAAGCATTTCTGTTTCTTCAGAGTTAGATTCTTCCGGTAATTTGTTGTCAATAAAGCAGTCGTAATTTACAGAAAACAACTTTGAAAGCGAGCGCACAACCGAAAGCGGCGGTTCAAGCTCCATGTTCTCATATTTTATTAGTGCCTGTCTTGAAATCCCGATTTGTTCAGCAAGCTTGACCTGTGTATATCTGTTTTTTTCTCGCAAGAGCTTTATCACCGATTCCATTATTTATTCTCCGGGGATTTTTGCGAAACATCTTCTATCAGATTTGTAACAATTGAGTTGATTTGAGCTGCATTCTGATTAGAGATAACAGAATGTCCTATTTCTGCCTCAAGCTCTTTTCGCGCGTTCCCTGCAATCCGGCCGCCGCGACGCGCGACAGATTGATTTTCTTCGAAGTTTTTTGGATTTACTGTCTGCGAAATGTTTTTCGCGGCCGTTTCTGCCAGCATGTTCAAAATAATTTCTGTGGTGGTCATGTTGTCGCGAAGGTTTTCTTTTTTGAGACCTTTATGATTTTTATAGGCGCGTGTTGTCATGCCAGACCAGGCTTTTGTAATTTCATCCGTAAGAATTGCGTATTCAACGCCTTTCTTTACGCCGCGCTGTTCCCATTCATCTGTCAACTCTTTTCGCGCTTGGATTGCCTGCAATCGCTGGTTTATCCATTCGCGTGAATATCCTTTTTTGGCATAAGTTTCCAAGGCGCGGTCTATCGTCTGCTCAGGGTCAATTGTTTCTTCTATGCGTTCTCGTCCAACCTGCGCAAGCCACATTTTAAAGGGTTCGGCTTTTTTGGATGGCACAGATTGGATTATTCGCAAAAGTTGTTCAGTGTTTGCAACATCGGTAAGCCGCATTTTTCCGTCTGCAGATTTCATTTTCAACTGCTTACAATTTGTAAGCAGTTGATTTGCGCCTTCATCATTCAGCCGTTTTTTCAAAACTGCCCAATAGGTGCTTGCAGATCGCGGCGTTTCTTGTTCCGTCAGCGCTCCAACTACATCAACAACAGAAAAATACCATTCTTCTTCCTGTTCATTCCAGGCAGTACGAATCATAGAGTTTTCGAATGACTTTGTGATAAGACCTTCCATAATGTATAGTGTATCATAAACAAAAGAATGTGTCAATGATAATAGTTAAAAATGTATAATATAATAAACTTTTGTAATTATTTGGGAAAGATTCCTTAAAGCCATGTTTTTTTTTAGGCAAGTCAATTCTTTTTATTTGCGCGCTTTTCTTCTATCTCTTTTATCAAGTTTATAATCGGAATTTTCTCAAAGTCTGGAAGGGCGTCCAGGCTTTCAATGGTTTTGGCATATTTGTGATATTTGCGCAAGTCCTCAAGTTTTTGCGCGCTTTTTGTGGGTGAGTTTTTTCCTGTCACAAGATATTCAATCGGAACTTTGAGCGCCTCCGCAATTTTTAGCGCCAAATCAACTTGAGGAATGCTCTTGCGTTTTAGTCCCATCGCAATCGTAGAAACATCGATATTGACTTTAGAAGCCAACCATTTTCGTGTCATTCCTTGATATTCCAATTCGTCTGCCACAACTTCCCAAAAACTTGCGCCCATAAGGTAATTTTAATTGACAAAAGTGAATTTTTCTTGATTTTCTAACAAAAGTGATATATAATAGAAAAGTGACAATGGTGAATTTTTGGAGAAATTCGCTGATTTGTCATTTTAGTGTTAAGTTTGCAATTGTTTGTTAGAAAGCGGAGGCGTGAAACCACTTGCCGTTGGCGAGATAACTTTCAACAAATTTCTGTAAGTGTCATTCGTTGGATGACAAAAAAATAAAATCTAGGAGGATTTTATGATTTTAAAAAAATTATTTTTTGCCCTATTATGTTGTTTAGCTATTTTATTGACATCTTGTGAAAAGAATCATAAGAAAATAGCCAAGAAACTTCTTGTATCAGCAGATGAAAAAAATTGTTCAGCTTTAATAGATTCAATTTCAAATGAACTTGACAAAGATGACTATTATACTTGGAATGGAACAAAATGTGAATTAAAAGTAACAGGTGAATTGGAAGAATTGATTAAAAAACTGATAGATTTTCATGAGAAAAATCACAGTTTTGTAACAAAAAAAGGAGATTTTGACGAAGAGAAATGGGACGATTGGATGTATTTCAAAAATCATTCTGGAGAAGTAGAAAAACCGGCCGAGCTGTTTACAAATTGCTTTCTTTGTATAGAAAAAGATGATTCTGATAATAAATCTGAATTTGATTCTAAGTTGGTAGATTCATCTTTGGAGAATATAATTTATTCTTCCTATTTTGGAGAAAGTGTAAAAGAAAAAGAAGATTCCTTGACAAAAATAAAAAAAGAACAATTAAAATTGCAGTGGATGGGTAATTGTGACATTTTAATGTCTGATTATATATGGCATTCTGTTAAGACTATTAATGATATTTTTAAAGGACTTCCAAAATCTGTAACAATAACAAGAAAGGTGAATGGAAAGACTTTGATAGTTTATGCAAAAGCCTCGGCAGATGGTGATGAGGTTATGTCAATTGCCGCTGCTTTCCCATGCACAAAACTTGGTAATGGTGGTACTTGTTATGTTTCAGAAGTTGAAGTGACCATGTTAGGACAATCTGCTTCTGCAAAATGTTATGGTGGTGTTTACAGTGATCCTCATGGAGCTGGAAAATGCTTGGGGCTTTTAAGCAGTGCTTTAGGTGCGTTTAATAAAACAAACTAACCGGAATAGTTAATCACAAAAAAGCGCAGTCCGAATCTGAAACACAAGTAAAGTATGTGTTAAGTTTGAACTGCGTGAAAAAAGATTTAGAAACATGAGCGTTTGAGGCATAGATTTTTTAACGAGGATATTTTATGAGGCAAAAAAAATTTATTCTTTTGACAATTATTTTTTTTTGCAATATTTGTTTTGCTGATAAATTTAATTTAATATCTTGGCGACTTGCAGAAGAATATATAGAACCTAAATCATTGTTACAAGATTGGAATGATAATTACTACATTACAAAAATTGCATATAATGAATCTTTGATTACATGGATTAATTTTAATGAAGCATTCAGTTTTGCATTAAACAGACACATAACAGAATATCCAAAAACAATGGATTATACATTTTATATTTATTCTGCAAATGGAACAGATATGTTGGTAATATACGAGTGTAATGTTGGAAATAATCAATTATCATTAAAACCACATTTGTTTTTATATGTTGATAAAGAAAAAGTAAAAAAAGAATAGTTCCTGTAAACAATTTATTTTGTAGAAGAAAAGATGTTTTGTCATAAAAAAGATCAAATTTTCGAATAATAAAAATCCACATTTTGTTCATATAAGATCTCATCCAGCCCTCGTTGAAATAAATTCAATATTTCAGTAGAATTGCACAAGAAAAGCAGGAGACACTTATGGAAGAACTTGAAGCGAAGGTTAAGGAAGCGTTGGACGCATTTAGGCCGCAGTTGCAGGCCGACGGCGGCGACATGGAGTTTTTGTCGATTGACGAGCAAAAGCGAGTGCACTTGAAGTTGACGGGAGCGTGCGGCTCTTGTCCGATGGCGACTATGACGCTTAAGATGGGCGTTGAGCAGTTCCTTAAGGACGCTTGCCCCGAAGTGACCGAAGTGGTCAACGACACGCCGCCTATGGAGGGCTTTGGTTTTTAATTATGAAGATAGAAAAGAATAAAATCGTAGCGATTGAATACGTTCTTAAAGACACTGACGGAAAAGTTTTGGATTCCTCGCACGAGGCCGGAGCCTTTGAATATTTGCACGGCCGCGGAAACTTAATCGCCGGCTTGGAAAAAGAGTTGGAAGGAAAGAAGCCTGGCGACAAATTTTCTTGCGTGATTGAGCCTGCCCTTGGCTACGGCGAATACGACCCCAAGCTTGTCACCGAAGTTCCACGCGACCAGTTTGACCCCGACTTGGAAATAAAAGTTGGCATGGCCTTCCAAGCCGATTCCAACGCAGGGCCTGTTGTTGTCCATGTGACCAAAGTTGACGACAAGACGATTACCGTTGACGCCAACCACGAGCTTGCGGGCAAGACTCTTTGCTTTGACGTTGAGGTCAAGGATGTTGCCAACGCTTCTTTGGAGCAGGTTGAGGCCGGCTCTGTTTACACTGGCGGCTGCGGTTGCGGAGGAGGCTGTTCGTGCGGAAGTTGCGGCGGCGGGTGCGGCGATGACTGCGACGGCGATTGCGGCGGAGACTGTTCTTGCGGCGACGATGGTTGCAAGGGCGACGGCTGCGGAGGCGGGTGCGGAAACTGCAAAGGCTAAACAAGGCCCGCCGCTTTTTTGGTCTTTAACAAAGGCCCAGCGCGCTTAAAATTTTATCGCAATTTTCTTGGCGGGAGCCTTGCATTTGGACGGTGACGTCGGCAAGGCTCCTGTATTTTTTTGTTCGCTCAATGTAAAAGTCGTGAAAAATCGCGCGGGCTTGTGATTCGTCGTCGGGGTTTTTGTCCGCGATATATGCCGGAAGGTTTTGAATCGTTCCGTCTGGCAAAAAGCGCGCCTCGCGGATTATGCGGTCTGCGGCGGATTTTTCGTCAATCTCTAAGTAAACGATAGAGCCCAGCGCTTTTAGGATGTCCATAGCCGGAGCGTTTTGGCAAATGCCGCCGCCGGTTGCGATGACGGCCGCCGCGCAATTTTGGGCTTGCAAATATTGGCAGGCCTCAAATTCAGCCTGCATAAAGGCGTCCTTTCCCTGCGTCTTGTAAAGAGTCCGCGCGTCCATTCCAGTCCGCTGCAAAATGATGTCGTCGGTGTCGTAAACGGCCGCTCCGATTGCGGCGGCGAGCAGCTTGGCTTGCGTGGATTTTCCGCAGTGCTTGATTCCGCACAAAATAATTGGTCG
>JAFZLA010000063.1 GCA_017551705.1 Treponema sp. | reverse complement strand
GTTTTAGCCCATATTTCCAAAAGGCGCAAGAGGCCGTTCCTGCCGCAAGCGCCACTAGCGGCGCGATGCAGGCTAAAAGCGGATATTGCAAGTTCTTGCCCAAAAGAAGCGCGACGGGGTAGTAGCCGGTAAAGGCGTATGGAATCACAAAGGTCAAGAGCGCCTGCATTCCCTTTGAGTAAATCGGAAGCGGGTAGTCCGTGTAATTTTTTAGGCCGTAGTTGTTGTCGGTCAAAAGCGAAACTATTTCTTCGCTCTTGATTGCCCAAAAGCTTATAGTGCCTGTAAAAATTGTTATCGAAGAAAAAATCACAAAGCCGCTGACCATGTTGAGCGCGTAAAAGCAAAGCGAGCCCGCCGTCCAATTGATGTTAAGCCGCCGCATGCTGTCCAGCCAAAAGAAGGCGGCAAAGCCAAGTCGAGGGATAAAGGTGTACTGGAACTGCTGCAAGACCATGTACAAGAGCGGATTGATAGGCCGCGTAAGGTACAAGTCAAACTTGCCTGTCCGCACAAGCTCGCCCATGTTCTTCATCGGTTCCCAAAAGAAAAAGCAGCTGAGGCTGTAGCTAAGCCAGCTTGTGGTGAACATGAACAAAACTTCGTGCTTGCTCCAACCGGCTATGCTGTCAAAGTTGTGGAATATTACCATAAAGCCCGCGAAGTACACGCCGATTAAAATTGTGTTGGCCACCAGCTCGAACAAAAGCGCGCAGTGATAGGCCATCTTTGACTTTATGTATATCGCGATAAAATGCTTGTAGATTTTTAATAGGTTCATTCTTAGCCTCCTTGTACGACAAGTTTCTTTGTTCCCACGTTCCACACAAGTTTGACAAGGGCGAACAAAGCGAACAGCCATGCGACTTGGACGGAAAGCTTTATAAGAATCGCGCGCGCGTCCATTTGATTCGTGAGCATGGTCACAGGAATTTCGTACATCGCGCGGAAGGGCAAAAAGGAATTTATCTTTGCCAAAAATTCCGGGAACATCGCGCAGGGAATCCAAGAGCCCGAAAGCAATTTGTAAAAGGCGCCCAAGAGCATGTTCAAGGGCCAAGTGACGATGAGCCAAAAGGCCATAAGGCCTATCGCAAGCGAATACAAAAACTGGATCGCGTAGGCAAGCGCGAGCGAGGCCAGTCCAAAAAGCATTTGGCTCTTGCAAACAAGCGGCATTCTAAAAAACAGCGCCGCCGCGATTGCAAGCGGAACGCAGCAAGTCAAAAATCTTATCGCGCTTTTCCCGGCGTGCTTTGAGAATACCATCGAGCAAAAGTTTATCGGCCTTATCAATTGAACTGCGATGTTTCCGCTGTGAATTTGCTCGTTAATCCAAAGGGTCGCGTCGCATTCGACAAAGCTTGAGATGATTGTGGCCACGATGATGTAACGGATGACGCCGTCCTTTTGCATGGGCAGCGCTCCGCCTTGCTTTGCCGCGAACAGGGCGCTCCACAAGCAAAACTGCATGTAAAGGTAAATGGCCTTAGAAAAGAACGTGGCCCAAATCGAAGACGGGTAGGCCAAGTGTTCCTTAATGCCTATCGCCATGTAGTCTAAATACTTACGCATTAGCAACTCCTTGCTCTCGCGTCATTATTCCATTTAGGTAAATGCGCTTGATGATGTCCTCAAGGTCCGTCGTCTTGTAAAGGCCCTTAAGTTCGCTCAGCGTTCCGTCGTAAAGAAGATTGCCCTTGTCGATGATTAGCATTTTTTCGCACAATGTTTCTATGTCCGAAACGTCGTGCGTGGTAAGGATTATCGTTGTCCGCCGCTCCTTGTTGACGGCAAGGATAAAGTTCCTGATCCGCTCCTTGGAAAGAACGTCGATTCCGATTGTGGGCTCGTCCAAGAACAAAACGTCGGGGTTGTGCAACAAAGAGGCGGCAAGGTCGGCCTTCATTCTTTGGCCAAGGCTCAAAAGGCGCGGCGGCTGGTTTATGAATTCGTCTAGGTCAAGAATGTCGCAGAACATTTCCATGTTTTGCTTGTAAACCGCGTCGGGAACGTTGTACATGTCCTTAAAGAGCTTGAGCGTGTCCAGCACCGGAATGTCCCAGCAAAGGACGCTCTTTTGTCCAAAGACGGTTCCGATGCGGAGCATTATCTTTTTGCGGCCCTTGGGGTAGCTTTGGCCGTTTATGCTGACGCTGCCGCCGTCGGGGGTAAGGATTCCTGTGAGCATTTTTATCGTCGTTGACTTTCCGGCGCCGTTGGGTCCGATAAAGGCCGCAATTTCTCCTGTGGGAATCGAGAACGAAATGTCGTTGACGGCGGTCTTATAGACCTTTCCCTTTAGTCTGTAAATTTTTGTCAAATTGTTCGCGATTACGCTCATTTTGCTTGAATCTCCTTTTGTTTTTCTGTATAATAGCGAAAAATGAACGATTAGTAAAATGAATTGTTTAGATTGAAACAATCAGTATTTTTAATGGAGGCGGAATGAATATCTTTCAGCTTGAAACTTTTTTGAAAATTGCGGAAACAAAAAATTTTACGTTGGCGGGAAACATTTTGGGTTACGCCCAATCAACCGTGACGGCGCAAATAAAAGGCTTGGAAGACGAGCTTGGCTGCCTCTTGTTCGAGCGGCTTGGAAAGTCGATTGTTCTTACCGAAGAGGGCGAGCGGCTTTTGGGCTACGCCGAAAAAATGCTCCAACTAAGACGGGAGATTTTTTTGGAAGTTCCGCCTTCAAAAGAGCCTTGCGGAATCATAAAGCTTGGGGTTTCCGAATCCTTGTGCTACGACGTTTTGCCCAAGCTTCTTTTAAAGTACCGCAAAAAGTACCCCAAGGTCGACATACAAATTTCTTTCATATACCACGACACCTTTCCGGCAATGCTAAAAAACGGCGCCTTGGACTTGGTTTACACGCTCAATCCGATTATCCAAGATGAAGGCCTTTTGCTTTTGCAAAAAAAACGGGAGACGCTGGCCTTTTACGCAAGCCCCAAGCATCCTTTGGCGCAAAAAAAATCGGTAAGCGAGGCGGACTTAAAGGACGTTCCCCTTTTGCTTACCGGACCCAATTGCAGCTTTAGAAACATGCTTTTGGAAGACTTGAAGCGCGCCTCCGTCGAGCCTCGCGTGGCGCTCGAAACCAGCAGCAAGGAAGTGCTCAAGCAGTTTGCCATAAACCAACTGGGCGTGGCCTTTATGCCCGAGATGTCCGCCCGCCCCGAAGTCAAGGCCGACAAATTAAAGCGCCTTTCTTGGAAGGGCGCCGACTTTGAGATTTATTCCCAGCTGATAGTCTGCAAGGACAAGCGCATCGGCGCCCCCATCGAGGCGCTGGAAAAAATGGTGATGGAAAAAAATGCGTGACAAGTCGAAAGAAATGCGGACCGTTATTTTTACAAATACTTTTTGACGGAATTGGCCCAGAATTTTACTGAAAAATCGTCGGAAGCGTGGCGTTGGAACCATACGACAAGGCGGACTGCAAGGCGGTAAATAGAAAGCGGCTTTCCGCGGCGGGCGTCTTTAATAGCTTTTGCGGCAACCTTGTCGGCGGTGACAATCAGCGGGAACTTTACCTTGCGGCCGCCCAAAGTTTCGGGCAAAAGCGCGGTTTGAATCCAGCCCGGGCAAACGGCGGTGACTACAATTCCTGACTCGCGGAGCTCTTGGCCAAGCGCGCGGGTGTAGCTGTAAACAAAGGCCTTTGTGGCCGCGTAAAGGTTCATGTACGGAAGGGGACTAAAGGCAGACTGAGAAGAAACGTTGACAATATGGTCGCCGGCTTTCATAAAAGGAATGCAAATGTTGCAGATTGCCGCGATGGCCGTGCAATGCGTGGTGACGCTTACAGAAATTTCTTCTGTCGAAAAGTCCTTTGACGCTCCAAAGCGGCCGGCTCCAGCGTTGTTGATAAGCCAGTGGATTTGTATAGAAGATTTTTTTTCTTCCGTCTCTATTTTTTTGCTGAGTTTTGAGAGAGATTTTGTGTCGGACAGGTCCATTTGGAGCGGAACGATTTTTGATCCGAATTCGGCCTTCAAGCCTTCAAGCTTGGCCTCGTTACGGCCAATCGCCCAAAGTTCGTCAACGTCGTCTATAATTTGCCTGACAAACTCTTTTCCAAGGCCGCCAGCCGCTCCTGTAATAACCGCTATTCGCTTTGCGCTGCCGCTCATCCTAATTCCCTCGCCACTTTTTCAATATAGGGTTTATTATAGCGCTTATTGAGCAAATTTGCAAGTAAGCGCAAGATACGAGAGCGATTTTCTAGGATTTAAACTCTTTGTGAATTGTTTTTGTAATTGCTGAAATTAATTTGGATTCAAGAAGATGTTTTGAGAATTCGCTTGTGGCGGAATGTTTTGAGGAATTGTTTGGTTCAAACAGGACTTTGTATTCAACTCCAAGGGCGGTCGCCAACTTTTCGACAATGTCAAGAGACGGTGTGCGTTTGCCGACTTCAATTTGAGTGATGTAAGGCGCTGTCACCCCTGTCTTCTCCGCCAAAAATTCCTGGCTCCAGCCGAGCCGCTTGCGAAGCGCTTTGACATTTTCCCTTATGACAGTCTCTATAGGAATTTCGTTCATCATAATAAAAATATAGCCAAAAGTTACTATTGACTATAAGCGGAGCGTTAGTTATTATAGTAGCGTAAAGTTAGTATCTGCTGTTGCGGCGAGCAATGGAAATTAACAAAACGGAGGAATTTTATGAAAAGGATTGAAAAAGTTGCGGCGCTCTATTTGGGCGTAGCGTTCGCTCTTTGTTTTGCGCCGGCCTTTGTCGGCTGTTCTAACGGTTCTGACCCCGGCATCCCTGGCATAACTCCTATTGCTCCAGGCAGGCCGGTTTTAGAAAACGGCTTTGACGAAAAACTTTGGACAACCGACCGCTTGGAAACAAGCCATGCCAAAGTGGAAAATGTTTCCGGCGGACTAAAGTTCACCATAACAAGGCCGGAAGGCGATTATTTTAACCCAAATTGCCTGGTTAAGGAAGAAGGCGAGTATTATAATTATTTGGGCGCGGGCAAAGGCGATTACGAATCTGACGGCTATGAATATGTGGGCGCCGGGAAAGGAAGCTATTCTTTGAGTGGCGACTATAATTATTCCTATGTAGGTCCGAACAATGGCGACTACTCTTTTGTGCCCGTCTCTGTTTATGAATATGTAGGCGCAAATAAAGGGCAGTTTCGCAAAGTCTCATCCGGAGCTCTTGCTTCCTATTATGAATATGTAGGAGAAGGCAACGGCAACCTTAATCCCACTCTTGTTTCTCCGTATTTTGAAGATGTCGGGGCTGGCAACGGCGCTTACAAAAAAGTGGAAGAGGGGTATATGATGGATTCTGCTGGCTATGACGCGCAAAGCGGAAGCCCGCTAGGCGATTATAACAATAAGCCAATATATTTAAATGTAGGCGCGGGCAACGGATATTATAAGAGAGAGCCAAGCTACAAATTTGTAGGCGACAAGAACGGAGATTATGTTCCTAAATACAAATATGTTGGAGCGGGGCAAGGCGTTTATATAAAAGATAGTTACAAAACTTACGGATGTTTAGGCTGGTGCTCTATCAGAAGAGTTGAAATGATAAATGGAAAAAGGTGTGAGACAACGGGCGCAGACTTGGATTATGACAACTGGAATCAGCAAAAAGGGGCCAATTCTTGGACGGTGTTTTACCCCCTTTGCGAGCGGGGCGAGCGCTATGTTTTTCAGGTTCATTTGGAGCCTGCGGATGCTGAGAACCACAGAGAACTTGATGTGGAAGAATATGTTTCAATAATAGCCCAAGACGGAATTGGCGACATTGACTATTCCAATCTCAATCAAGAGAGGCGCGTTGAGTTGACATACGACGGCGAAAAGCCGACCGCTAAAGTTTTCAATTGCGTTCCGCCTGAAAATGTGAACGGCTGTGTGTCCACCATAGAATATTTTGCGGGAACCAAGGAATTTAAGTCAGGCACTTCATATTGGGTTGGCAGTTATAGTCAAGATGTCTCCAATGCGGTCTTTGACAAAGACCCTTGCATGGAAACGCTTAAGAGCTGGGGATACACGCCGGAGCAAGTTGAACTTAACAGAACTTCGCGATGTTTTAACGCTACAGTTCAATCAAAGGGCAAAAGCCAATTTTTTGCGGAACATAGCTTTAGATTCAAAGCGCCTGAAGCGCAAGGCATAACTGTGTTTAGGACAATCATCCTTCAGTCTGATTACGCTTATATGAATTAACCTTGTTTTGTTCGCAATTTGAAGGCCGCCGCTTTCCCCCATAGGGGCAAGACGGCGGCCTTTTTATTCCCCGCCCCCTATTGAATTTACCCCCAAAATCTGATAATATCCTTTTATGAAAGTCGCTATTTTTTTTGGGTCAAAATCCGACACAGAGACAATGAAAAAAGCCGCCGCCGTTTTGGGCGAGTTTGGCGTGGAATACAAGGCTTTTGTGATTTCGGCGCACAGGGCGGGGGAGCTTTTGAGGGCCACCGTCTCGGAGGTCGAGAATCAGGGCTTTGAAGTCATTATCGCGGGCGCGGGTTTGGCGGCGGCGCTTCCAGGCGTTATAGCCGGAATGACGACGCTCCCGGTAATCGGAGTTCCGCTTGAGTGCGTGTCCGAAAAATCAAACGGCTTGGGCGGAATGGACGCGCTTCTTTCTGTCGTCCAAATGCCTCCGCAAATTCCTGTGGCGACTGTGGGAATCGGCAACGCAAAGAACGCCGCTTACTTGGCCGTTCAAATCCTTTCAATAAAATATCCCGAACTTAAAGAAAAGCTTTTGGCTTTTAGAAAAAAGCTTTTTGACGACGCGCAAAAAAACAAGGACATCCAACTATGATTCAAGAAAACTTTGACGACAAGCTGCATGACGAATGCGGCGTTTACGGCGTTTACTTGAACAAGGCGCAAAACGGAGAGCGGCCGCAAAACGTCGCCTCTCCCTGCTACTTTGGCCTTTATTCATTGCAGCATCGCGGCCAGGAAAGTTCCGGCATCGCCGTTTACGACGGAAATCAAATCAAAGTTAAAAAAGACATTGGCTTGGTCGGAGACGTTTTTAACAAAGAAGACCTCGCCTCTTTGTCAGGCTACGCGGCTGTTGGCCACGTTCGCTATTCCACCGCAGGCGGAAAGGGCGTTGAGAACGCGCAGCCGATGGTAAGCCAAATGAAGCTTGGCGGAGTCGCCGTGGCGCACAACGGCCAACTTGTAAACTACGAGCAGCTGCGCGAAATGTTGGAAGAAACAGGCAGCACGTTCAACTCGACAAGCGACACAGAAGTTATTGTAAAGCTTATCGCCAAGAGCTACAAAAAAGGACTTGAGCGCGCGCTTACCGACACAATCCAAATGATAAAGGGCTCCTTTGCCCTTTGCGTTTTGACCGAGAATGGACTTGTAGGAGCGCGCGACCCCAACGGCATTCGGCCCCTTTGCTTGGGCAAATTGGAGAACGGCTGGATTTTGTCAAGCGAGTCTTGCGCGATTGACGCTGTCAACGGAACTTTTGTCCGCGACATTCTTCCCGGCGAAATCGTAATCATAAACGACGACGGAGTTTTGTCGTTCGAGTTTGGAGAAAAGACTTCAAAGCGCTCTTGCATTTTTGAATACATTTACTTCGCGCGTCCCGACTCGGTTATGGACTCAATCTCGGTTGAAGAGGCGCGGCACAAGATGGGCGCCACGCTGGCCAAAGAAAGCCCGGCCAATGCCGACATCGTTGTGGGCGTACCCGACAGCGGCTTGGGAGCGGCGATCGGCTATTCGCGCGCGGCGGGCATTCCTTATTCAAACGCAATCGTAAAAAACAAATACATCGGACGAACCTTCATCGCGCCAACGCAAAAAGAGCGCGAGAACATGGTTTACGTAAAGCTCAACGCGCTCAAGTCTGAGTTGAACGGAAAGAGCGTCGTCGTTATTGACGACTCTATCGTGCGCGGAACTACAAGCCGCCGCTTGATTCAAATCTTGCGCCGCGCGGGCGCCAAGGAAGTTCACTTTAGAGTTTCAAGCCCGCCGGTAAAATTTCCCTGCTACTTTGGAATCGACACGCCAAGCCGCGCCGAGCTTATCTCAAGCGCGCACGACGTTGAGGAAATCCGCAAGGAAATCGGAGCGGACTCGCTTGCTTTCATTTCTGTCGAAGGAATGTTGGAGGCGCTGCGTTCCTGCAGTCCCGAAAACTTTGGCTACTGCAAGGGCTGCTTTACCGGTGAATATCCTATGAGCGTTCCCGGTGAATTGAACGGTAAAAAAATAACTAGCGGCAATGACAACTGAAGGCAAGCCCAAAATGGTAGGATTGGCCGCATAAGCCGCAACATTTGCGCTCGCAACCAAGCTCGCGCAAACAGCGGTATTTATAGGAGGACACTGTATGGACTACAAACAATCTGGCGTTGACGTTGAAGAAGGCTACCGCGCGGTAAGCGAATACAAAAAGCACGCGAAAAAAACCGCGATTCCCGGATTGCTTAGCGACTTGGGAAGCTTTAACGGAATGTTCGCCGTTCCCAAAGGAATAAAAAATCCTGTCATGGTCAGCGGCACCGACGGCGTCGGCACCAAGCTTGACGTTGCCTTCCAAATGAAAAAATACGACACGGTTGGAATCGACTGCGTGGCCATGAGCGTCAACGACATTTTGTGCTCTGGCGTTCAAACCTTGTTCTTCTTGGATTACGTCGCTTGCGGAAAGTTGGAAGCGCCTGTCGCGGCCGAGCTTGTAAAGGGAGTTGCCGAAGGCTGCTTGCAAACAGGCTGCGCCTTGCTTGGAGGCGAGACCGCCGAGATGCCCGGCTTTTACGACATCGGCAAATACGACCTTGCCGGTTTTGGCGTTGGCGTTGGCGACAAGAACCAAATGATTACAGGAAAGGACATCAAGGAGGGCGACACCCTCATCGGCCTTTCTTCGACAGGCGTCCACTCAAACGGCTTCTCCCTTGTTCGCAAATTGGTTCCCGATTTTAACGAGCCTTTTGTTTTGAACGGAAAGGAAACAGGAAAGACAATCGGCGAAGTCTTGCTCACGCCGACGCGCATTTACGTTAAGCCTGTCATGCAGGTTCTTAAAAAATACCGCAAGAGCGTCCACGGAATGGTGCACGTTACAGGCGGCGGCTTTTACGAAAACATTCCCCGAATGTATCCCAAAGCCCAGGACGGAAAAAAGCAATTGATTTCTATTATAAACCGCGGCTCTTGGGACATTCCTCCGGTCTTTGGCGAATTGATCAGGCGCGGCGCCGATGTTGAAAAAGTTTACAACACATTCAACATGGGAATCGGCTTTGTCCTTGCCGTGAACAACAAGGACGCGGACAAGATTGTCGAAATGTTCAACAAGAACGCAAGCCAATACTCGCAGCCCGGAATCCCGGACCTCAAGGCCTACAAAATTGGCCGCGTTGCACGGGCCGCAGGAGCGGTCGAAAGCCAAAAAGACGCGCTCTTGTTCGAGGACTAGAGGTTTATAGATGGGCGATAAAAAGCGCGTCGCGGTCTTGGTGTCCGGCGGCGGAACCAATTTGCAGGCGTTGATTGACTACCAGCAAAGCCGCGCCGAGTGTCCTTACCAAATAGTTGCGGTTGTCTCCAACACAAAAAATGCCTACGCTTTGGAGCGGGCCAAAAACGCCGGAATCGCGGCCTTTGTCAAAAGCCCCGTCAGCGTTTTGGGAAAAGATAAAGCCGCAGCCTCAAGCCGCGAAGAAAAGATGCTTGCGGTGAGCGACGCGACGCTTGCCGTGTGCAAAGATAACAATGTTGACATAATCGTCTTGGCAGGCTACCTTAGCGTTTTGACAGGCGCGATTGTGCAAGAATATAGCGGCCGCATAATCAACTTGCATCCGGCGCTCCTTCCAAAATTTGGCGGAGTGGGAATGTGGGGCGAGAACGTTCACAAGGCGGTCTTGGCCGCCGGCGAAAAAGAAAGCGGCTGCACGGTTCACCTTGTGGACTCCGGCTGCGACACTGGAAAAATTTTGGTTCAAAAAAAAGTTCCTGTGCTGCCTGGCGACACGGTGGAATCTTTGTACGCCCGCATCGCGCCAAAGGAGCACGAGGCGATTGTCGAAGGCCTTTTGATTTTGTGCGAATAATCTGAGGAAATAAAAAATGTTTTTGTTCGTAAAAAAAGCCGCGCCCCTTTTGGCGTTTTCTATATCGCTTCTCTTTATTTCTTGCCGTTCCACCAAATTTGTGGACGAGCGCTCGCAGATAATGAGCGACGGTTTGGAAATTAACGCAAGCGACGATGTCTTTAAAATTTACGACGCGGACTTTTTGTCGCAAGATGGAAAAGGCGCCGGCGACAGTTCCGCCGAAAAGCAGGGCGAAAAAAAATATATTTTTATGCGCCTTTACTATCCTGATTACGACAACAAGGCCAGCAGCGTAAACATGTTAAAAAAGTTGATTATAATGGCCGACCCAAATCCGGAACTTGCCAGCCATTCCTCCATAGCCTTTAATCTTGAGGACGACTATTACGGACTTACCTTGTATTCAAGAAAAGACCTTAAAAAAGAAAGTTGCGAAAAACCCGAAGACAATTTGTATATGAAGCTTTGCAACCCTTATCGTTCAGTGCAAACGACGCTGGCGATACAAGTGACCGACCAAGAGTATCAGGCTGCCAAGCAAATGCTGGAAAAAGATTTTGCCGAACAAAAGGTAAAGTATTGGGCGACAAAAAATGTAATTGTCGGCGCTCAAGGCTTTAAGCGCAAGCGTCTTCCTCGTTCAAAGAGCGTTCTTGGCGGGCAGGACTTAAAGAAGGGCTACATCGACTCGAGCAAAAAGCAAAAGCATTTTGTTTGCTCGACGTATTTGGCTTATGTTTTGCAATGCTGCGTAAAAAAAGTCGACGATTTCTTTAGGGAACGAAATATCGGATATGACAAAATTTCGCCGACGGACTTGTATTACATTCCCGGCTTTAAAATTTTGTTTTCTTCAACTTGGATTGATTATAAAATAGCGGCGCAAGAATTTGTACGTTCCTCGCCGCTCTTTGAAAATTATCTTACTGATTAGGATAGTCGTACTCAAAGTCTGACTGGCCGACCATCTCGTTGACTGTGTTGCCAAACTTTTGCGCGATATTGTAGGTGGTTTGTTTGATCACATTTCTCTTGGCGTCGTACTTGTAAAAAATTCTTGAGCGGCGCTTTCCGTCCGATCCATAAGTCGCGTATTCCGCAAGAAGTCCGTCGGCGTTGTAAATGTTCACTTCGCGGGCCACTTGCTCGTTTAGGTGGTTGTAGGAATTGATTTCCGCAAGCTTTCCGTCGGGAGCGTAGACATAAATCTTTTTTACGTCCAAAGTTCCGTTGGCAAAGTAGGCGCAGTTCTCTATCAACTTTTGCTCGCTGTTGTACTTGTAGGTGTTTTTCCAAATCAAGTCGCCGCGTGAATTGTAGTAAGTTTCGTCAATGCCGTCAGAGCCTTCGTACTTGTAGATTGTTTTTCCCAACAAGTTTCCCTTTGAGTCGTATTCGTTTTCTTCGGTCTTTTTGCCGTTCTTGTCAAAGACTGCGCTAACTTTCCAAAAAAGGTTTCCTTCCGCGTCAAAGCAGCTTTGCGAGGCTATTTGTTTGTCCGCCGCGTATTCGTAAATGATTTTGCTGGCCAGCTGGCCGGACACCGAGTATTCCGCGGACTCAATTTCAAGGCCAGCGTCGTTGAATGTGTGCTTGTATTTTACGGCCGGAGTTCTGTAATAGTCTCCGAATTTTGTGCTGATTGTGAATTCTGTTTGAGTGTAGCTTTTGGGCTCTCCGTTGGGCTTCATAAAGGGCGAATCGTCAAAGGCAAAGGCTAAAAATCCTGCGGTTGCAATCAAGGCGGAAAGCAAAACTTTTTTCATGAATTTCTCCAAAAAACTTTATTCTTCTATAATTATCGAGCAAAAATCAGAAAAAAGCAAGGGGGAAGGGGGCGCGGCGGCAAATTTATTGATTTTTCCGCGTCAAAAGGCTAATATAAGGCCATGTATTTGACAGTTGCCCGCCAGCTTTTAGTGATGGCGATAATCGTTATCATAAGCTTTTTCTTTTCGCGCAAAAACCAGTTTGGCCAGGCCGCCTCGCAATTTTTGAGCCGCCTGCTTTTGTATGTGGTAAATCCCTGCATGATCGTCTCAACCTTTGACGTGGAGTTTAGCGGCCAAAAGCTAAAGTCGCTGGGCCTTGCGATTGCGGTGAGCTTTGTCTTCCATTTTGTTATGATTGCGATGGTCTCGATTATGTTCGCGACAAAAAGGCTTGGCAAGTCCAAGAGCGGCGGCCCGGAATTGGTTCCTGACCAAAACGCGCGCGACTGCCTTAGCAAAGTGGGAATTGTTTTTACAAATTCGGGCTTTATCGGCATTCCCCTTATAAACGGAGTCTTTGGCGGCGAGGGCGTCTTTTTTTTGATGGGCTACATTTTGGTCTTTAACGTTTTGCTTTGGGTTTGGGGCGAATGGCTTATGACAGGCGCGATAAGGCCCTTAAAGATAATCTTAAATCCAAACGTTTTGGCTTGCGCCGCCGGCCTTGCGGTTTTTTGCCTGCCGTTCAAAATGCCTTATGTTGTAATAGAGCCGCTTAGAATGATTGGCGCCTGCAACGGAGCGGCGAGCATGATTTTGCTTGGCCTTTTGTTCAGCTCCTTTGACGCGGCGGGAGAGGCCCGGTCTTTTGCAAAGCCTTTGGCGCGCGACGTTTTTGTCCGCCTGATTTTTTGCCCGCTTGTCTTGCTTGGCCTTACGCTTTTGGCGCTGCAAGTTTTTGCCGGCGTTCAAGGAATTAAATTGATAATGAGCGTTCTCTTTATCGCGGTTTGCTGCCCGGTTGGAATGAGCGTCTCAAGTTTTGCGGTGGTGTTCAAAAAGGACACTGGCTATGCAAGCGTTTTGGTGGCCGTCTCCAGCGCCGCCTGCGTTGTGACAATCCCGCTCCTAGTCGCCTTCTTGGAAGCGCTCGTTTAGGCCTCGTCGGCCAGGCGCGCGATCCATTCGTTATGCGCCGCGATTTCTTTTGTTGTTCCCGCCTCTTTTAGCGACTGCATTTGCGCCTCTTTCTTTTGTTCGCGCTCTTTGCTTAGGCTGCGCGCTTGCATCAAAATTTCGGCGGCCTTGTCTGCCTTTACGCCAAGCGCTTGGGCTATGTCCGATTCTTGCGCGGCGGCCAGGTTTTCTATCGTCACAAATTTTTGTGTCAAAATTCGCTCGCGCTTGGCTCCGATTCCGGGCAAGGCGGCAAAGGCTGACACAACGTTTTCTTTTGTCCTAAGGCGCTGGTTTCGACTGGTGGCAAAGCGGTGGGTTTCGTCGCGGACGCGCTGCAAAAGGCGCAAGGCGTCGCTGCGCTTGGGAAGGCTTATGGGGTTTGGGTCGCCCGGCCTGTAAATTTCTTCGTCGCGCTTGGCCAAGCCCGCCACGGGTATGTCCAAGTCCAGTGCCTTTAAAACGCCTTCAACCGCGTTGACTTGGCCGATGCCGCCGTCGATAAGTATTAGGTCCGGCAGTTCCGCTCCTTCGTTTAAAAGACGGGTGTAGCGGCGTGTGGCGGCCTCGCGCATTGAGGCAAAGTCGTCTATGATTCCGTTGGTTGTCTTTAAGCGGAAGTATCTGTAATTTTTTTTGTCGGGATTTCCGTTGTAAAAGCTGATCAGCGAGGCCACAGGGAATTTTCCGCCTATGTGCGCGATGTCAAATCCTTCTATTCTAACGGGAAGATTTTTAAGGCCAAGCTCTTCCTTTAGTTCCTGCAAGGCCGGAATGTCGCCCCGTTCCCTCAGGCGGCGGATTATGTCCTCATGCGCGTTTTGGCTTGCCATGTCCAAGGCGGCCTTGTGGCGCTTGTAGTTTTCCATAGGTTCTGAGACCAAGATGATTTTTGTTTGGCTTTTAAAATTTTCTTTTAGCCAGCGTTCCATAAAATCCAGGCCTGTTTGAGTGGGAACGTAAATCGCCGGCGGAAAATCCGCGTCCTCGCCGTAATAGGCGTTGATGAACTCTGGCAAAAGCTCGTCGTCTTCGTTAAGACTGGTCACGCGGTAATTGTCGCGGCCCTGGACTTTTCCATCGCGAATTTTAAGGACCGTAAAGCTTGCAAGCTCTCCTTCGCGCCAAAAGGCGATGTAGTCCCGGTCTTCGGCGCTAAAGTCTTCGACGATGTTTTGGTTTTGCATTATCGAAAGGGCCTTGATTCCGTCGCGCAGGCGGGCGGCTTTTTCAAAGTTGAGGGCCTTGGCAGCCTCCTTCATGTCGCGCTCCAGCTTTTCTTGGGTTTGTTGCCCTTTTCCCTCAAGCAGCTCGCAAATTTCTCCGATATAAGCATTGTAGGAGTCTTTGTCGATTTTTTTGCAGCATGGAGCCTTGCAACGGCCTATGTGGTAATAAAGGCAAGGATAGTCGCGCTCCCTAAACTGCTTGCATTGGCGCAGCGGATACAACTTGTAAAGCGTGTCCATAAAGGTTTCAAGCGCCGCGACGTCGGGGAAGGGGCCAAAGTAAAGGGATCCGTCTTGAATCATTTGGCGGGTCTTGAACAGGCGCGGAAACTTTTCGTTTGTCACGCGCAAGACCGGATAGGACTTTCCGTCCTTTAGGTCGATGTTGTAGCGCGGCGAATATTTTTTTATTAAATTGTTTTCCAGCAGGAACGCTTCGTATTCGTTCGCTGTTGTGATATACTCAATTGACTGGGCGCGGGAAATCAAGATGCGAGTTTTGATGTCCTTGCCTTTTGAAAAGTATGAGCTAAGGCGGTTCTTGAGATTTTTTGCCTTGCCCACGTAAATGACTGCCCCTTGCGGATTTCTCCACAAGTAAACTCCGCTGGACGAGGGAGCCTTTAACGCGGTTTGATGCAAAATTTCTCTGATCGAATTTGTTGAATTCATAGTTGGGGACAAGCGATGAACGCTGATAAAAAGATAAACATTTTTCTCTGCTTTTGTCTAGCCTTTTGGCTTGGGTGCGGGTGGAATTTGGCCGCCGAAAGCAAATCCATTGTTTTGGGCGGAAAGACCGGCTGGCCAGACCTTTCGTTTAAGGATGGCGTGACTTTTGGCCGCGGCCGCTTTGGCTATGAGGCCGTGGAACTGTCGACAAACGCCCGCAAGGTGACGGGTGAGACCGACTTGCTCTTGGACTTTGAAAATTACGACGCGGCGCGTGAAACTTTTGGCGACGTAAGCGGCCACTTTGCCGTTCAAAGCAACTCGCTTTTGCGCTCGCCAAAATCAGTCATGGGCCACAACTCCGCGTTGAGCCGCGGAAACGGAAAGGGCCTTGTATTGCGCGCGAATCCCGAAACATTTTTTGGCCGCCAGGGCGGAACGGGCTCTTGGACAATTGAATTTTGGCTTTGCCCCGCCATCGCCGAAAACGGCGAGGTTGTTTTTGAATGGCACTCGTCAAGAATTGTGAACAACTACGTAAGCTTCCAAAGAATTGAGGCTTCGTTCTTTAACAACCGCATGCAGTGGAACTTTACCAACATCTTTGACGGAATGACGGACAACGGCGGCGAAGTAAACCTTCTTAGCTACAGCGCGCTTATTCCCAACAAGTGGAGCCACCACGAAATTTCTTACGACGAAGAGAGCGGCTTGCTTGAATGCAAAATCGATTCGCGCGTCGAAGCCTTAAAGTACATAACCGAAGGCGGCCGCGAAGGAAAGACAATTTACCAGCCGGTTTTGGGCGAGGTTGCTCCGATAAGCATAGCTTCGGCCTACACAGGCTGCGTGGACGACTTTAGAATTTTGTCAAAGGTGACAGACTCCTCGCAACCGCAAAATTTAAATTACGACAAGTACAAGATTGACGGCGGCCGCTTTGAGAGCGCGCCGATTATGGTCAACCCGGGCTCGGTGGTGAACAACCTTCAAATCATTGACAACGTTCCCCCGCAAACAGAAATCCGCTATTACGTGCGCGCCGGCGACAACTTCTTCAACTGGAGCGACCCGCAAAAGGCGCCCAAGTGGATCCGTGTCAAAAACGGCCAGGACATCAAGAACGTCAAGGGCCGCTACTTGCAAATCGCCGCCGACTTGTTCCCAGACGGAGCGGGAAGGAACACGCCGTCGGTGACAGAAATTAAAATCAATTACACGCAAGTTCCTCCGCCGACAGCGCCATTTAGAGTCAAGGCTCTTTCTGGCGACGGCCTTGTGGACTTGTCTTGGTCGTATTCGGTTGACGAAAACGCCGGCGGCTATTATATTTTTTACGGCAACAGGCCCGGCGAGTATTTGGGAACGGACGCAGACCAAGGACCTTCGCCAATTAAAGTTGACAACATAACGTCGTTTAGGTTGACGGGATTGAGGAACGGGGCTATTTACTATTTTGCCGTTTCGACTTATTCTAAAGATGAAGCGCAGATTAGCGGAAACCTTTCTAACGAGGCTGACGCGCGACCTGGAAGGAGATAATTAAAAATGTCTGAAAATTCTTTGTTGATGAGCAGGGCCGACTCGGCGGTTATGTCCAGAGACTACGCGCTTGCGGCCCGCCTTTATTCGACATTGTTGAACAGCAATCCCGACGACGAAGACTTGCTCAAGCGTTTGGGAAACGTTTATATAAAGAGCGGCGACGACAAAAAGGCGCTGCCGATTTACGAAAGCCTCTTGGGAATCAATCCCAAAAACGCCGATTGTCTTTTGACCCTTGGCGGAATTTATCGCCGCATCAAGCAATACGACAAGTCTATAGAAATGTTGAACAAGGCTCTGCAAGCCGGAGCCAAGGAAGTTCAGGTTTACTACAACTTGGGATTCACCTATAAGTTCCAGGAAAAATTTGAGGACGCGATTGACTGCTTTGAAACTGTAGTCACTTTGAACCCCAACGACGTTTTGGCTTACAACCACATGGGTTCAATCTACGAGCTCAAGAAAGAATACGACGACGCCATTCAAGCCTATAAAATGGGCCTTAAGGTTGACCCCAACCATCCGATCCTCCACTTTAACCTTGCGCACACTTACGAATCTTCGGGAAACATAGACAAAGCCATTCACGAATACGAGGCCGCCTTGCGCTACAAGCCGGGTTGGAAAGAGGCTTACGTTGAGTACGCGCGCTTGCTGTTCAAGAAGGGCCGCATCAAGGAAGCCGAGACTGTTACCGAACAGGCCATCAAGGTCAACGGCGACAGCGCGCGCCTTCAGTCTTTGATGGGCGACATTTACATGGCCGAAGACTTTTACGAGGGAGCTGAGGAGCGCTATTTGCTTTCGCTCAAGTCCGACCCAAAAAGAGTCAAGGCCTTGCTTGGCCTTGCAAAAGCCTACGAGGCGCAAGGCAAGAACGCCGACGCCGTTGACGCGATTCAAAAGGCAAAGACGATTGCTGCTGACGACGACCGCGTTGTCAAAGATTCCGTCTCGATAAATCTTAGCGCCAAAAAACTTTCGGCAGCCAACAAGGACATCAAGGCTCTTATGGACAAGGACCAAGACGACCTTGAGACTCTTGACCTTGCCGGCCAGTATTACATTTGTTCCGACGACGAAAAGAGCGCCGAAACTTGCTACAAAAAAATCGAAAGCTTTGACCCTACATACAAGGCTCACTTAAAGAACGCCTCAAAGCGCTACAAGCAAAAGGGCAACATGGACAAGGCCGAGGGCATGATAAAGGAATACATCAGGCAAACAGCTCCCAGCACTTCAAACGCTTACGTCGCCTTGGCTCAAATCGAAGAGGCAATCGGAAACCTTAACGACGCTTTGGCGGCCTACAACAGGGCTTTGGAATTGGGAAGCGAAAACAAGATGGCCCGCCAATCTTCGACAAGAATCGCTTCTACAATCGGAAAAGAAGTTGAGCCCTTGGACCTTGGCTTTGACAATGAAATCGAGGAAGATTTGAACGCCGGCTTTGACGAAACAGACAGCGTTCAGATTGACATGGGCCAAGAAGAAAGCGTTGAAGAAGAGAAAAAAGAAGACGAAGATGATTTGACTGTCGACGACTTTGACTTTGACGCTTTTGGAAAGTCTCCGCTTTTGGATGACGAGCCCGAGATTGACTTTGGTTCCATCGCCGACGACACCGACGAAGAGGAGGAGGAAGACGAAAAGACCAACGACATGAACCTCCTTGGAGACGAGTCGACTTTGAAAGAAAAGCCCCAAGAAGATTCTAGTCCCTTTGGCCAGCAAGATCCGTTTGGGCAGGAAGAGCCCGAGCCAAATTACGAGCCTGAGCCTAAGTACGAGGCTCCACAAGAGCCGAGGGAACCATACCAGCCGCCGCGCTACGAGCCTCCAAGATACGACGACCGCCCGAGCGGCCTTGACGACGAATACAAGAAAAAGCTTGACGACTTGGCATCCGAAAACCGCGACTTGCGCGACAAGATGGCGCAAATCCAAGATGACGCCAAGAAGGCCAGCGACTCTGCCGAAAAGGCTTGGTACGCCGCGCAAAAGGCCGCCGACAACGCTCAGGCCGCCGAGCAAAGCCAAGAAGAGATGACCGAGCGCATGGCGCAAATGGCCGAAGATGCCGCAAGAAAGGCCGCCGAAGCGCTTGAAGAATACAAGGCCGCCAAAGAGGAAGAGGCCAAGGAAGAAGAAGTTCCGGCCGAAGAAGAGCCTGCCCAGGAAGCGCCGATTGACGAAGAGCCCAAAGAGGAAGAAGACTTTGACGATTTGTTCGACGACATTTTGGGAGCGTCCGTTCCTGGCGAAGAAGAGCCGGCGGAGGAGTCCGAGGCCAACGAACCAAGCCAAGACGTGACTGACCAATTTGACGACGACGAAATGTTCGCCGACACGCAAATAGCCGCCGTCCCTGTTTCGGAACCCGAGCCCGAACCCGAACCAGAGCCCGAACCAGAGCCCGAACCGGAGCCTGAACCAGAGCCCGAGCCAGAGCCGGAACCCGAACCAGAGCCGCAGACCTTTGACAGCGCGGTGCAAAAGGCCACCGAAATGATTCCCGCGATTGAGAACATTCTTAAAAAGGACGGAGCCGAGCGCGACTATTCCGCCGAGATAAAATTGTTCAAGACCTTGCGCGCTTTAAGCGAATCATTGCCCGAAGCGGACAGAAAGGGATTCTTGCAAAGCCGCACGCGCGTTACTTTGGATTACTTGATTTCAAAGCTCGAAGGAAGGCCCGGCCTTTTGCAAACCTCAAAGGCCTTGCGAAAGAGCGGCGCGCTTTTGGACTACGTAAAAGAAGAAGACGTCAACACAGATTATTCCCAAGACGAGCTTGCCCGCCTTGTCGTCACCGACATGAAGGCCTTGGCAGGTTTCTTGGAAGAGGACGACTTGGTCGTGGCCTTGAACAATCTTGCCGATTCCTTTTTGAACAAAAACGAATAGACGGCCGTAACGGGGTCGCGGCGCAATTAAATTGAGCGCAATTCACTTGATTTATTTTTAATTTTATGCTATGCTTTTAAAATGCAAGTGGATAAAAACGACCCCGAGCTTTTGCGCCTTGACAACCAGCTTTGCTTTGCCCTATACGCGTGCTCGAGGGAAATCATAAAGACTTACAAACCAATCTTGGATCCACTGGATTTGACATACACCGAGTATGTCGTCTTGATGGCCTTGTGGGAAAAGGACAAAATCCCTGTAAAAGAACTTGGCCAAAAAACTTTTTTGGATTCAGGAACGCTCACGCCGCTTTTAAAAAAGATGGCCGACAAAAATCTTGTGGTCCGCGAACGTTCGGAAAGCGACGAGCGCAGCGTCATCATAAGCCTTGCGCAAAAAGGCAAGGCGCTTGAAAAAAAGTGCCGCGACAATCCCGACAAGTTGATTTGCGCCGCCAAGCTTGAACAAGTTGACGGCGACGCGCTGATGAAAAATCTTCACAAAATGCTCGACGGCTTTAAGGGCGCGCAGTCTTAGGCTTGCGACAGTTCTAAGTCCGCTCAGTAAAGCCGCAGCCCAGGCCGTTCATCAACTGGTAAAAGCGCGGAAAGGAGACCGCCGCGCATTCCGCTCCGACAATTTCTATTTGTTCTCCGGTCGGAAGCGCCAGTCCCATGCAAGCGGCCGCCATCGCGATGCGGTGGTCGTCGTGGCTTTGAACCACGCCGCCGCGCAATTTTTGGCCTCCGTAAATTGTCATCGTGTCGGCTGTCTCTTCTATCTTTGCGCCAAGTTTTTCCAGCTCAACTTTTAGCGTGGCGATTCTGTCGGTTTCCTTGCGGCGGCAAACGGCGGCGTCTTCGATTACGGTTTTGCCTTCGATAAAGCAGGCGGCGACGGCCAAGGCGCAAATCGCGTCCGGAAAGCCCGAAATATTTACGCGCAAAGTTTGGTCGGGAAGGTTGCGCGCGCTAAGGGGCTTTCCGCCGGTTACGGTAAGGGTGGCCGCATTTTTGTCGCAAACTATGTCGGCGCCTACGGAGCGCAGGATGTCAACGATTTTGTCGTCGCCTTGGCTTCCCGAAAAGTCAACGTTTTCTATTGTGATTTTGCTGTCGGTCAAGAGCGCGGCGATTAAGGGGAAGGCCACTCCTTCCCAGTCGCTTGGAATGGCAAAGTCTTTTGCCAAAAGCTTTGCGGGCGGCGTGACGCTGATTTTTTTAAAGTCGTCTGTCATTTGGACGCTTGCGCCAAATTCTTCCAGCCACAATTTTGTCATCGTAAGGTAGGGCGTTTCCTTTGGGTCGCTAAGTTCAATCGTAAGTCCGTTTGGCAAGCGCAGGGCCGCCATCATCATTCCCGTTATGTATTGGCTTGAGATTGAGCCTTCGGTTCGAATCACGTTTTTTCCGTCGGCCCTTCCGCGCACCACAAGCGGGCAAGTTTTGCTTTTTGGAATCGCGCACCAGGCGTCGGCTCCCATTTGCTTTATCACGTCGGCCACATGAAAGACGGGTCGCTTTCGGATGCTGGCGTCTCCTGTAAAGACGCTGGTTCCTTCAAAGGTGGAACAAATCGGCGACAAAAAATAAAGGAGCGAGCCGGAGTTTCCGACGTTGACCACATCGCTTGGCAAATGCAAATTTTTCCCCGCGCCGCTCACTGTCCAAACAGAGCCGTCGCCAAAGTCAAGGCCGGCTCCCAAAAGGGGCAGGGCGCTTGCGGCGCTAAGGCAGTCCGCGCTTTGCAGCGGGTTTGAAACTTTTGACGATCCTTGGGCCATCGCGCAAAGAATGAGCGCCCGTATCGTGTGGCTCTTGGAGCCTGGCACCGTTATTTTGCCGGCCAATTTATGCGGCGTGGAAATTACGTTCATGCCGCTAGTGTATCAAAAAACGCGCCTGTTGGCAACGGGCGCAATTTTTGGTAAACTATAGCCATGATTAGACTCGCGGCATTTTTGGGAAACGTTGGAGCCCAATACGCAAAGAACAGGCACAACACGGCTTGGCAGTTTGCAAGCGCGCTTCCTTTTTATGGGGAGCTGAACTGGCAGCAAAAATTCAAGGGCGAATGGGCGGCGCTTTCTTTTGACGACTTTGTGCAAAAGGTTGCGCGCCATTTTCCAGCCCTTTTGAACAAAGAAGGAAATCTTGTCTTGCCCAAAAATCCGCCCGACAAAATTTATTTTTTAAAGCCCGGAACCTTTATGAACCTGTCCGGCGAATCTATTTTGGCCTTGGCGCAATTTTTTAAAATCGAGCCTGCAGAGATTTTGGTTTGCCACGACGAACTTGAGCTCCCCATAGGAACCTTCAGCTTAAAGTGGTCGGGCGGATTGGCCGGCCACAACGGACTCCGTTCCACCAAAGAAAATTTGGGAACGGCGGACTTTTGGCGCTTGCGCTTTGGCATTTCAAAACCGGCCGGCGCCAACATCGCCGACTACGTTTTGAGCGACTTTAAGGGCGACGAGGCGATAACTATGAGTCTGGTTTACGACAAAGCCGCCGAGCTTTTTTGCCGCGCCCTTTTGGCAAGTGAGCCGAGCCGCCTGCTCCCCCAATGGGCAAAAGTAAAGATTGACTGAAATTCTTCCGATAAAGAATTGATGCATTAAAAAATCGTGATGTCAAGGGGAAAAATGAACAACTCAATTAGAACCTTCATTTACAAAATCGGCGACCTCCAGGCCGATACAAAAATTCAGTCAATTTTGGGCGAGGGGTGGAAGCTTGCCGCGGTGACGCCCAACGGTTCCGTCCGCATCACAACTTTTAGCAAAAATGCCGACGCGGGAACAATTGCAAAGCCCGCCGTCGCTTTTGGCGCCAGATAAGAGCCGCATTTTTTGTTGAAAAAATTCAATTCCTAGGGTATAATTATTAAATATGCAGGCAAGCGACGTATTCTTTTTGACCAACAACAACAAAACTCTCTCTAGCGTTTACGAACAAAATTGTCCGGCTGAACTTACCGTTCCGCAGGGAGTTGAAAAAATAGAAAGGCGCGCGCTTGCCGACGCTCCGGTGAACAGCCTTACGCTTCCAGACAGCGTGACCGAAATTGGCTACGAAGCTTTTGCCGGCTGCGACGCGCTGCAATTTGTCCACTTGCCCAAAGAGTTAAAGTCCGTCGAGCCTGGAATTTTCCTTGGCTGCCTTTCGCTTGAAAAAGTCGAAATGAGCGACACAATCAAGGCTTTTTCAGAAAGCATGTTCGAATGCTGCGCGTCGCTCAAAGACATTCCCTTTAGAAACGGAATCTTGGAATTGCCGCGCAATGTTTT
This sequence comes from Treponema sp., assembly GCA_017551705.1. GTDB lineage: Bacteria > Spirochaetota > Spirochaetia > Treponematales > Treponemataceae > Treponema_D. The sequence continues at coordinate 24,041 of JAFZLA010000063.1, read as the reverse complement.
TTCTGAATGCGTTTCGTTGAAATCTGCGACAATTCCAAAATCTGTGGCTGTCATAAGAAGCGGCGCCTTTGGCTATTGCGACAACTTGGAGACGGTTGTTTTGCCGGCCGGCCTCAAGCTTATCGAAGACGACGCCTTTAGAAATTGTCCCAGTCTTGCCCACATTCGTTTTGCCGACGAAAATCCGGCCTTCTTTGTTGACGACGACGGCTGCTTGTTCGCGCGCCGCGACGACGGCAATTTGACTTTGATAAAAGTTCCTGTCACCGCGCGGCAGGCGACGATTCCGCAAACGGTAGTTCAAAGCCACAGCGAGGCTTTCCAAGGCTGCGACGCTTTGGAAAAAGTTTACATTGATTGTCCGCTTGTCGAGCACCCGATTTTTGTGGCGCTCAAGACCGAAGTCGTCGCGGAAATCATAGACACCAGCAGTGAAGAATACCAAAAAGAGGCCGCCCAAAAAGAAAGCGCGGAGGCCGCCGCCGTAAGCCAAGAAGACATCTTTGACGACGAAAACGGCGGAATAGAAGACAGCATTCTTGACGACGTCGAAGGCGGCGAGCCGGAAATTGAAGACGATACGCAAGCCCAAGAAGCGGCCGCCTCGCAAGACGACCTGCTTGCCGACATCATGGGCCAGTCTGGCGCGATTCCCGAAGAGCCCGCCGACGACAACGGTTCGCAAGACGACTTGCTTGCCGACATTCTTGGACAGAACACTGGCAGCGGCGAGGCGGACCAAGACGAAGAAGACGAAATGGAAAAAGTGCGCATCAAGCCCGAAGAGCTTGACGACGCAGTGGCCCGAGGAATCCAAGAAGAAAGCGAAGAAGAGTTTGCCGCCCGCATACGCGACGCGCAAGCCCACGCCCACGACGGCGAAAGCGGCGAGCCTGTCGAAGAGGAGCCGCAATCAAACGAGCCTCAGGAAAACCGTTTTGTTTACGGAATGCAAAGCATGTCGGAGGCTTATGAAGTTGTCGACGAGCGCGCGCTTTATCCCGACCGTCCCGAAGAAGAACTTGACAAGCACGAGCCCAACGAGCTTGAGGACATAACCACTTTGGTCGTCGTGACCGAAAAAGTCACCGCGGACAAAACTGTTTCGCCCGCGCTAAAGAATTTCTGCGTGGAATTGGCGCGCAAATACGAGCTTAAGCGCGTTTACTTTTTTGGCGGACTTGGCTTGGACAACGACGAGTTCTTGTTTGGCTTTGGAAAGTTCGCGATGTACCGCAACGTAATTTACGCCGCGCTCGCGAGCGACGAGTCTGGCCTTAGCAAAGAAATAAAGAACTTTGGCGATATTGGCGAATTGCAGTCGCCTGTAAGCCCATTCCAAAATGTGGCCCAGCCCGACGCGCTTGAATTGGAAAAACCCTTTAAGATTTATGTTCAAGACGCATTGGACGCGAGCGCGGCGGACGTTATGGTCAGCCAAGAGGCGACCGTTATGGAAGAACCAACGGTTGAGGTCTCTGAGCCTGCGATTGACGCCGGGCCGGTTAAAGGCGAAGGCTTGATGGCAAAGGCCTTGCGAATATTAAACAATGAGTAACAAAAAAAACGCCGCAAACGCGGCGTTTTTTGTTAACTAAATGCTGGCCTGGACTGCGCGGCCCTTGATAAAGGCGTTGACCAAGGTTCCCACGTATTCAACAAGGGAGCCGTAGCTCTTTTTGACCTTGTCTTTTTTTCCGATCAATTTGGCCAAGTCGCTTCTTGTAAGCTCGGAGCGCTTGTTTCCGCTTGAATAGGCCACGGCCAAGATTTTGTCTTTTGAATGGTCGATCGTTTCTTGCGCGCGCTTTTGGATTTCTTCTTTGTCGCTCTTTTTAAGGACGTTGTTGTTGGCGATTTCGTAAACGATGGCGTCCAAGTCCTGGGGAAGCAAGTCCATTTTTGCCGAGCGGATAAAGACCGCTTCGGGACGCTCGTTGTTAAGCGCGGCGGCCACTTCGTCCTTGCTCATGTCGTAGCGCAAAAGGGTGGCTTTTGAGCCGATCGAAAGCACGCTGTAAAAGCTTTCGACAGCCTGCGGAGAATCGTCGATGAAAATGGCTACGCTTTTGGGCGTTTTTCCGCCGACGCGCAATATGTTAGAAGTCTTGAAAATATCCCATCTCATGTCATTGTAGGAAATTTTCTTTTCGCCGTTCAAAATCATGGCGGGTTTTTTGGCAAATTTTTGGAAATTTGTGGCCAAAACCGCGGGAATAGAATTTATCGTTTCAAAAATGTTCTTTTTGCCCATAAAAATAACCTCTGTCTTATTAGACAGAGGTTATCGGTTTTTGTTGCGCCCAAGGGCAATTTTTTTACAATCGCTGCCAGTCGTGGTTTTTGTCGTTCTTTCCCATAACGGCAACGATTTTGGCTCCGTCATGCAGCTCCGACACGGGAACTGTGGCGCTGTCAAAGCGCTTTCCGTCAACCTCGATGTATTCAATTCCCTTGCAAACATGGTCGGGGTTCTTGACCTCGATTTCAAGGTTCATTCCGCGCCAGCGGCGTTCCACCTTAAAGCCGTCCCATTTTGAGGGAACGCAGGGGTCGATCAAAAGCGAGTCGTACTGGGGGCGGATTCCCAAGATGTATTGCGTGATTGAATAGTAGTTCCATGTCGCCGCTCCGCTGAGCCAAGAGACGCGCGTGTTTCCGGCGCGGGGCGAGAAGGTTGAGTAGGTTGTCTGGCCGACAACATAGGGCTCGCTCTGGCGGATTTCGGCCTTGTCGTTGTAGGCCGGCGGAATCGAAGCCTTGCTGTAGGCGTAGGCCTGGTCGCCGTTGCCCATCAAGGCTTCGGCGATTACGCCCCAGCCCTGGGTGTGGTTGAAGATTCCGGCGTTTTCTTTGATTCCGGCGTTGTAGACCACCGAGCTCATGATTGTTCGGGGCGCCTTTACGAACGGCGGCGCGCAAAGCATAAGTCCGTAGGGCGTGGCCAACTTTTCTTTTACGGTCTCCAAACAAATCTTGGCTTGGTCGGGGCTGGCCGCGCCGCTCAATACCGCCCACACTTGCGTGTTGAAGTAAACTTGGCCTTCTTCCATTGTGTGCGTGCCGTAAACTGTTCCGTCTTCGGCGATGGCCCAAATGAACCACTGGCCGTCCCAGCATTTTTTCTGGATGTTTTTGTCAAGCTTGTCGCGCTCGCCAAGGGCCCAAGAGCTTTCGGAATCTTTTCCCAAGCGGCGGGCGATGTCGGCGTAAGTGGTGAGGCCGAGCCTGAGCTGGAAGGCAACGAACAATGACTGTCCCTTGTAGCCCAAGCGCAAGCAGTCGTTCCAGTCGGCCAAGAGGCCGCAGGGGAGGCCGTCGGCTCCCATCCGCTCAAGGTTGAACAAAAGAGCCTGCTTTAGGTGCTCGAACACCGTCGCCTCGCCGCCGTCGGCGTAAGGAACGACCTTGTTGTAAAAGTCAAAGTTGCCTGTCTCGGCCACAAAGCAGGGAACCGAGTTGAAGAACCACTGGCAGTCGTCGCTGCGGAATTCTTCCGGCTTGGGAGCCTTTTCGTGGCCTGCGTTAAAGTCCTTTGAAATGACAGGCGTCGCTCCGCCGTTTTTGCACTGGCCGCTTATCATGCGCACAAGGCGAGCCTCGGCTTCTTGCGGAATTGCCGCCGCGACTCCAAGAATGTCCTGGACGCTGTCGCGGTAGCCCAAGCCGTCGCGCTCTCCGTTGTAAACCAAAGAAGCGGCGCGGCTCCAGGCGAATGTAATCAAGCAGTTGTAGAGGCCCCAAACGTTTACGGTGTGGTTGATGTCCTCGTCGGGAGTCATCGCTTTAAAGCTGCCCAATTTGGCGTGCCAATTTTTCTTGAGCTTTTCAAATTCCTCGTCGGCGCGCGCCGCGTTTCCAAATTCGTCGGCGGTCTTTTTTCCTGTAGTCCAAGCGTCTCCGATTCCGAACAAAACGATGAGCTCTTTTGTCTGGCCGGCGGCAAGGTCAATGTCACTCTGGAAGGAGCCGCAAAAGTTGTCGCCGTAGGCTTTTGAGCCAAAGCATTTTCCCGCGATTACCGCCGCCGGTTCCTTGTAGGAGCCGTATGTTCCCAAGAAAGACTCGCGGCTTGTGTCAAAGCCAGAGACTTTGGCGCCGCAAAGCGCCATCCAAGAGTGCTGCCAAGAGCGGCCCACTTCTTCGTCGGGGAACTGTGTGTGCAAATTGTCGTGGATTGCAAAGCGCAAGAGGTTGTCCTTTTGTTCGCCCTTGCAGATGAAAAGCGAGTACTGCAAGTTGACTTGGTCTTGCGTGGTGTTCCACTGGTTTGAAGGCTCGCAGTAAGTGAAGGCCGAAATTTTGCGGGGCTTTCCTGATGTGTTTGTCACCTTGAGGCGCCAGTATTCAAAAGTTTGTCCAAGCGGAACGTAGTAAAGCGCTTCGGACTTGATTCCGGCGTATTCAGACGTGATTTTTGTGTAGGCCGTTCCGTGGCGGCATTCTGTCTTGTATTGGTCAAGGGGCTTTCCGCAGGGCTGCCAGCTGGCCGACCAATAGTCGCCGTTTTCTTGGTCGCGCAGGTAAAAGTAGCGGCCTGGAGCGTCCATCGGCACCGAGTTGAAACGCAAGCGCATAAAGCGGCCCTGGGCGCCTGACTTGTAAAAGCCGTAGCCGCCCGCGTTGTTTGTGATTACCGCTCCGTATTCCGTGGAGCCAAGGTAGTTGCTCCAAGAACTGGGCGTGTCGGGCTTTGTGATGACGTATTCTTTTTGCTCGTCGTCAAAATATCCGTAGGTCATAAAATCTCCTGGTTTGAAATGTTCCCACAGTCTATAGGAAAATGCAAAGAAATTCTAGGGGAATTCTTTTCTATAATCTATTTTTTTCAAATTCCGATAATAGACGTATGGAAATAATAAGTTATGTGGGCGGATCGGCGGCGATTCGCAGGGGAGCGTTTTCCCTTCCAAAATTGGCGTTGCCAACAATCCGGCTTAAGCCCTTTTATCCTCTTTTGGCGCTTAAAAAACTCGGTTCCTATTTGTGGACGCTTCCTTTGTTCGCGGCCCTTGCCTTTGTTCCGCTTTTTGCCAACAAGGCCTACGACTTTATGCAAAGCCGCTCAAATCCCCTTTGCCTCAAGAACGAGGCGATTGACGAGATGCAGTTCATCAGCCAGGCCATGTCTAAGTTTGCCCTTAGCTCAGGAGACGCGATTGACGACGACGGAAACGTAAGCGGTTCCACATCCGCTAAAGCTTTGTTCCAGGACAAGGTCACATACCAAACATACCAAGTCAAGGCCGGAGAGACAATCGGCGGAATCACCCGCAAATTTGGCCTTAAAAACATTTCGACAATCATCGCGGTAAACGGAATACAAAACGTCCGCCAAGTAACTTCGGGACAAAAGCTTGTGATTCCCTCTTGCGACGGACTCAAGTACAAGGTCAAGGCCGGAAACACAATCCAAGGAATCAGCGCAAAATACGGCGCCGCCGTCGAGGACATTCTTGACGCCAACGACTTGGACTCAATGACATTGATTGTTGGCCAGGAACTTTTTATTCCCGGCGCTAAGCTTGACCGAGACGCCTTGCGCCGCGCGATGGGCGAAGTTTGGACGACTCCTCTAAAGACAGTTTGGCGGCTCACTTCAAAGTGCGGCTGGCGCGGAGACCCCTTTACCGGAGTCAAGCAGTACCATCCGGGCTTGGACATGGCTTGTCCCACAGGCACTCCTATTTACGCGGCGCTTGGCGGAAAAGTTTTGCAGGCCAGCTATTCGCGCATTTACGGAAACTACATCATCATCGACCACGGAAACGGCTACCAAACTTTGTACGGCCACATGTCAAAGTCAATCGCTTCAACCGGAGAATATGTCAATCAGGGACAAAAAATCGGACTTGTCGGTTCCACCGGCTATTCGACAGGCCCCCACTTGCATTGGACTGTTTACAAAAACGGAAAGGTCGTGGACCCTTTGACTTTGATTAAATAATTTGGGCGACTAAGGAGAATATAAAAATGGAATTTCCAAGAATGACTGCGGTTTGCGTTTGCGGCGGTTGCGGCCGAACGATTGAAAAGGATTATGTTTTTTGTCCTTGGTGCGGAAGAAGCCGCGTGACCGACGAAGATTGCGAAGAGGCGATTGATTCGGCGTTTGAATGCATGGAAGAAAAACAGTTTGAAAAATATTATGAGCGCCTGGAAAAAATGGAAGAAAAGGTTGACGCCTTGTTCAACGAACTGGACGCCCTTGCATTGAGTTCGGAGTTGCACAAATGAAAATTTTTTGTCGAATGGAAAAATTGTTTGTGGCGGTTTTTGCCGTCTTGGCTTTTTGCGCGCCGCTTTTTGCGGAGCTGACTTTCTCTTCTCCAAACTTGAACGAAGAAAACGAAGTTTTGTTCACGCTGAGCCACAAAATTTCCGGTTCGACAGAATATTCGACTGTGTTTAAAAGCAAAATCGCCGGCGGCAAAGCGCAAGCCTTTCCTGAGGCGATAACTTGTTTTCCCGAGCGTATGTCGATTTTTGACGGCTCGACAAAACTTTTGGTAAGGAACCGCTACGGCCGCGCGGTCTACGATTTTTCGCAAAAAAGATTGAACTGGATTTCGCGCGTTCCTTCTGTTCCCGAGACGGCGGCCTCGCCGTTGCCGGCCGAAATCAGTTCCACCGGAAAATGGTATTGCGAAATCGAACGCAAGGACATCTTTAAGGGCCGCCTTGTGATTGTCGATGTCGCTACGTCAAAGAGAATCGTTTTGAACGAGGACGCGCCCTTTAGCTATTCCATCGTTCCTGTAAAATGGGCGCCCGACGGGAAAAATTTTCTTTACGAAAAGAACGGGATGATTTATTTTTGCAATCCCGAAATGCTCTTTAAGAATCTTTTGATTCAAGAAGAATTTAGAAAGCTTGGCGACGGAACAATTCACAATGTCACTTGGAGCGATTCGGGCTACATCACTTACATTACAAAAGACTTGATTTTTCAAGTTGACATAAAGGAACTTTTTACGCTGGCGCTTTACGGCGACTTTATTCAAATTGGAAAAATCATAGGCCGCCTTCCGCAAAAATTTGACGGAACCGCCGACCGCTTTTGGGTCAACAAGAACGGAACGGAGTTTGTCGTAATCAGAGGCGACGAGCTTGTTTCTTACTATAGGCGCAAGAGCGGCGATGAAGGCGGAGCGTTTGTCCAGACTTTGTATTCGTGCTCGTTTGAAGAGAACGGAATGTGCCCCTTGAAGTTTGACGTCTTTTGGACCGAAACTGGAGAGGCCACCCTTTGCGCAAAGCTTGCCCGCCGCGGAAACGGAAGCCAATGCTCCGCCATTTACACAATTGGCGACAACGGAAGAATGTCGCGCCGCATTTTTGTAAAAGACACGCACAACGGAATTTCGATTGGTCCCGACAAAATGTTTGTCGCGATTACGACAGGCGACGACACATTCATTTACGCCATCAAGAATTTTAAGTTGTACCACCAAATTAAAGGCGAAAAAGTCGTCTCAATTGTTTGGCGCGACAACGGCAATTTGATTTTGGGCGGCGTAAGGAACGTGATCAAGCTTTCGTTGGCGGATTGCTCTACAGGCGCCTTGTTCGCGTCCTCGGCCCAAAAGGCTTGGTGGAACGAAAGCGGCGACATTGTTTTGGACAACTGCATTGACAATGAAAAATTTGTTTTGAACGCAAGCGACATGACTTGGAGATGCGAAAGCGTTCCCGCAAAAAAAGCGGTTTTGCAAAACGACAATTATCGCGTTTTCTGCGGAAGCACAAAGAACGGCCTTTACACAAATTCGCTCTATGTAAGAACTCTTTCGGGCGACATAACCACCCGCGCGCTTATTCCGCAAACCGCCCGCTCCAACGACGCCAACAGGCAGGTCGCTTTGGTCTTTGACGCGGATGAAAATCCCGACGGCTTGGACATCGTTTTGGCCCTTTGCCACAGTTACGATTTGAGCTGCAACTTTTTCTTTAACGGAGAATTCGTCCGCCGCTATCCCAAAGAAACAAAGGAAATCGCGGGCGGCGGCCACGAGTGCGCGGCCATTTTCTTTAGCGACATCGACTTGACCAACAAGTTTGTTTACGACGACGATAAATTTGTCTCAAAGGGATTGGCCCGCTTGGAGGACTTGTTCTTCCAATGCACCGGCCACGAGCTTAGCCTTTATTGGCACGCTCCCCACAACAAGGCCGACGAAAAAATCAAGGCCGAAGGCGCGGCGGCCGGCTATCAATACATTGACTTTAACGATCCTAGAATGATTGAAATCAAGGCAGGAAAGCGCGACCTTTCGGGCCCCCGCTTGTATGAAAAATTTGATTTGCTGGTCAACGAAATATTCGCGACTGGCGCCGAATTTGTAAAGCTTAGCCGCTTGCGCTAGACGCCGCGATTGTCGTTTGCAAGCCCTAGACGCGGGCGGCGCGGTTTTGCAGGACCGCGTCGGCTATTGCTAGCGCGGCCATCGCTTCCACCACAGGAACAATTCTTGGGCAAAGGCAAACGTCGTGCCTGCCTTGAATCTTTAGGCTGGCGTCCGCCAACTTTCCGTTCTTATTCCTGACAGTCTTTTGTTCGACAAAAACGCTTGGCACGGGCTTTACGGCGACTCTAAAAATTATTGTGTCGCCGTTTGAGATTCCTCCCAATATGCCGCCGGCGTTGTTTGTGGCAAAAGTTGCCTTGCCGCCTTTTGCTTTTATTTGGTCGTTGTTTTGAGAGCCTGTCAAATCGGCGGCATCAAAGCCCGCGCCAAATTCTATGCCTTTGATCGTGCCGACGCTGAGCATGGCGGCGGCCAAGGTCGCGTCAAGTTTTTCGAACACCGGCTCGCCAAGGCCTGCGGGAACTCCCTTGATTTGGCATTCTACGATGCCGCCTGCCGAGTCTCCGGCCGCCCTAAGCTCTTCTATTTTTGCCTGCATGGCGCGGGCGGCGTTAAGGTCTGCGGCCCGCAAAGGGTTTTGCTCGATTGCCTTAAGGTCAATTTTATTACAAGAGATTCCTGCGGCGCGCAAAGTGTAGGCTGTTACGCTAAATTTTTTGCCAAGCGTTTGTTCCAAAAATTGCAGGGCAACCGCTCCGGCTGCCACGCGCGCGCAAGTTTCGCGTCCGCTGGCCCTTCCTCCGCCGCGATAGTCGCGGAAGCCGTATTTTTGCCAGTAAGTGTAGTCTGCGTGGCCTGGCCTAAAGGTGTCCTTTATGTTGGCGTAGTCGCTTGAGTGCTGGGATGTGTTTAGTATTTCGATTGCGATTGGAGTTCCCTGCGCCTTTCCTTCAAAGACGCCGCTAAGGATTTGCGCCTTGTCGGCTTCGGAGCGGCTGGTGACAGCGGCGTTGGACTTGCCGTTTGCCTTTGCCCCTGGGCGGCGGCGGTCAAGGCGCTCTTGGATTTTTGCCGCGTCGATTTTTGTTCCTGCCGGAACTCCGTCAATCACAACGCCAAGCGCGGTTCCGTGGCTTTCGCCAAAAGTTGTGGCCCTAAAAATTTTTCCGAATGTTGATCCGCTCATAGCTTTACTCCAAATTGAATTGACGGCTCGATCGAAAGCGAACTGTTTATTTTCCAAGGAGACATGCCGCCCGTTCTGTATCCGCCATTTGTAAACAAGTCGTTGTTCAATTCCGAAAAATTAAAGTTCATTTCAAGCGCCGTAAAAAGCTGGATTCTTTTTGCCGGCTTTACCGAGAACATAAAGCGCGTGGCGGGAACAAGGGTAAAGCGCCATTCGTCAACGGCGTTCTCCGGCTTGTAGTGGGCAAAGCGCGCGTAGGCTTCGGCGTTGAGCATTATGGGTCCGCAAAAACAGTGCTGGGTGCCTACGCCCATGCTGAACATTTGGCGCGAAACCGGCTCCTTTGTGTCAAAGCCAAAAAGAAGCGCAAGGTAAAATTTTTGCAAGCCGCTTGTCATGCCAAATTCCCAAAAACGGTCGGTGTCGATGTGGGTTTCAAAGCTCATATGCGAAACGTCTGTGTTCTTTAGCTTTCCGTCTTTGATGGCGATTTTAGCGTCGAGCTTTTTTAGCTTTTTGTACGAAGCGGGCGAGCCGTCAACTTTTGCAAGCGCCTCTTTTCCGACGTCAAAGCTGTAAACGGTTCCGAGATGCGGGCCGGCGCACTTTTTGCTGATTTGGCCCAAAAAAGTTCCGTCAGAATCATAGCGATCTATTGTTATTCTTATTGGAGTGGGAACAAGCGAGTCTCTGTAAATCAAGAGCGAATATTTTTCTGAATAAGGAAATCCGATTGAAATCGGTCCAAAGTTTCCAAGCGGAATTTGCCAGGCGGCCAGCGGGGCTTTTGTTTCGCGAATGTGAAGGACTCCGTCGTATATGTGCGCGTAAATTTTTCCTTTGTCGTCCACGACCGCTCCGTTAAAGACGCCCTTGATTCGGACTATGGTGCTTTGCCTGGAAGTAAAAAGATCCTTTTCGTCGAGAGCCATAAGCCATGACAAGTAGGATTGCATCGCGTGCATGTCGATAAAGGCGTGAAGGCTGTATTCAATCAAAACTTGCGTCTTTGTGTCGGCCTTTTTCTTTATTGTGTAGAACAAGCGCTTCAATCCTGTAAGCGAGTCGTCGTGCCCCTTTGTCGCCATTCCCCATGCTTCGTCGCGCTTGCGTTCCTCCGCGGACGGAAATTGCTTGATGATTGTCTTTGAAAGCCTTTTGTGAAGGGGAAACCAACTCTTGTAAAATTTCTTTACGGACGGATTTATCGTGGCAAGGCTGTCTCCCATTTTTGTTGGAATGAAAGTTCCCGTGTTGAAGGGGTAGTAGTCGCGGCCAAGCAATTTTTTGTAAAGAGAATTCATTTTTGGGACAAAATCGTTTTGGTATTCTTCGAGGCTGTCGCAAGTCCAAGAATTTACGATTGCTTTTGTGATTCCAAACTTTGTGAAGCGCCATTTTCTTTGATAGATTGGAACTGTGGGAACGATGTCCTCGCCGTTGAGTATGTTGAAAATGTAATTGTATTTTTCGTCGTGGGCGTCTTCGCGCGTCGTAACGTTGGGCGTGGCGTATGTGTACGCAAAAACTCTGTCGGGCGAAGCGATTTGCGCGTCGACCAATAGCGCGCTCAAAAGGTTTGCGGACGCCGCTCCGCGCGAATGGCCGGTGACCAAGATGGGAGTTTGCTTTAAGTCAAGATTGTTTTTTTGCGCGTATCCGTTTAGCGCTTCCATAACGCGCGCCACCGCTTTGTAAAAGCCTTCGTGGTATTGCGTTTGTTTTGACTTGCCGTTTGTCGAATAGTCGTTCCAAACATTGATGTTCGAAAGCCATTCTTCTTCGTTGCCAGGCGTTCCTCTTATGACAACAAAAACCAAGTCGCGGCCGCTTGGCAATTTTTTGCGGGCCAAAGAAAAGGCGGTTTGGTTTATTCCGTAGACTGTGTCCGAGTAGTCCATGTCATAATGCCATTCTATCTTGTCGTAGGCCACGCCGTATTTTGCGTAGGCTTTGGCCAGGGCGTTGTCCGGGGTCTTGTCGTGGGCGTCGTAAGCCAAGGAGCTTAGAATGCCGGCGGCCCTTGCCAGCTTGTGGTTGTATTTTGGCTGGGCGAACGGCTCGAACCAAGCGTCGTTCCATTCGACTGTTACGGGAACCAACGCGTCTTTTTCGGCTTCCCGGCCCTCAACGTCGATGGTTACTTTTTGCGCAAAGGCAACCGCGCAAACAAAAGCGACAAAAAAAATGGAGACAAGTGACTTTTTCATTTGTCTCCATTGTAGCAAATTATTGGCGTTTTTGCTAGCGCGTCGTTATGGTGTTTGCTCGCCGCGCTTTTTGCGCTAGTTGCCTAATTTTGCCTCGTTGATGGATTTTACAAGCGCGTCTATAGTGGCGGCGTTGTAGAAATTGGCTGGATCATTGATGAAGAAGTGTGGCTCCACACCCTTGTCGATGTCGTAGTTTGAGCCGTTTTTTTGCACGCTCGCAATCCACTTGCTGCTCATTCTAAAACAAGTTCCGTCTGCCGCCGAAGAGTTTTGAACCATGCCCGTTCCGCCGCCGGAGGTGACGCCAAGAATTGTCACGCGGTCGGAGGCCTTGAGCATGGCTGGAACCAAGTTTCCGCAAGAGAAACTGGTCGGGCTTATAAGGCAAAAGAGGTTTTTGCCTTTTATTGTGTCCGCGTCCTCGCCGGGAGTTCCGTTGCCGTTTACGTCGGCCTTGTAGGTAACCGACCACTTGGCTCCTGTGATGGGGTTTGTTGTTTGCAAAGTGCATTCTCCGAGCATCCATGAGAGGACAAAGGCCGCTGAATAAATGGCTCCGCCTCCGTTGCAAGAAAGGTCGATAACGACGTTTTTAATGCTTGAATCCGCTTTGATAAGATTGTTCACATAGTGAATCAAAGAAGGCGTGTCGTAGGTGTTCTCAAGAGTGTCGTTTCTAAAATAAACATAATTGTTTATGAGGCTGTTCGAGTTGCTCAAGCTTCCAAAGTCTGTGTCGTGGTCGATTGTGCCGGCTTTCTTTTCTTCGCTGTTTAAGCCAAAGTGGTCAAAGCGGACAATCGCCGTGTCGCCGCTCTTTATGTATGCGGGCTTTTTTAGGTGAGTGTTTGTGTCGTCAAAGTCGAACGTTATTCCAATGCGCGCCGACATGTATTTTTTGTATTCCGCCCAGTATGCGGTGTTTTGTTTTCGGGGACGGGCTCCCGCTATGCTCTCGGTTTGTGGAAGGTAGTGCGAGTTGCTGCTGTAGTTTGAGTGGCCGTCTCCAAAGAAGAATTCGCAGACGTCCGTAATGGCGCTTGCAAAAGTCCTTGCGTCCTGGCTTTTTAGGCTGTCCTTGATTCCAACGTACTTGAAGTAAGTGTCAAAGTCAGGGAATTTGTCTATGCCGTGAATTGCCTTGAGGCCGTAGTTGAAGTCCATGTTGAGGCACAGCTCGTTGTAACAAAATTCTGCCAAGGCCGCGCTGCGCGTTCCGGATTGGTTTCCTTCTGTCCAAAAATCGTCCGTAGCCATGCCGGCAATGTAAAGGTTTTTGCCGTTGTAGAGCAAGTATGACTGGGGAACCGAGCCAAAAACGTCATTGTAGAATTGCAGCGGCGCGGCAAGGTCGTAATTGTTTCCGTCCTGCCATATCACAACGTCGATGTCTTGCGTGGACCAGTCAAGAGTGATTGGGACTCCGGCTATGTTTTGGGCGTCCGTTATCTTTAAGAAGTTGCCGAGTTTTTCGCTTCCAGTTGGATCCAAGTACGCTTTTTCGCCGCTTTGGAAGAACAAGTCGTAATTTTCAAAGGTAAGCTTGTGCTTTGTCAAGTCCAGTTCCGCCTTTGTGTTGCGGGCTGTGTTTGTGAACGTGAATTTGTTTGTGGCCGCGTTGTAGGCCGAGACTTCGATGTTTTGTCCGCTGAACATTTCGTTGTTCAAGCGTACGTATGGAATGTCCTCTTTGCCTTCCATAAAGCCAAGTTCAACTTCGGGCGACTGGCCCGGGATTCCCTTGATTGCGACCTTCTTTTTTGTCATCGTCGTGATTTTGACTGGGAAGGTTTTTTCCTTGGCTCCGACTATGTAGGTGTCTCCCCCTTGCTTGCATGACAAGCAGCAAATCGCGACAAGCGCGGCCGACAGCAAAACGTAAAGTTTTTTCATAAAATCTTCTCCTTATAAAAGTAACGCTATATTATGGGGGCGCGTTTTTGCTTTTGTCAAGTTTTTTCTTTCGCCGCCTTTTTTTGTCTTCTAGTTGAATTTGTTTGCAAAATTCATTATATTATTTTGCAATATTTATAGCGGCGACGCGCGCGTTTAGCCGTAGCGACAGGAGGTTTATATATGTTGAAGTTGAAAGGAACTTACACAGCGATGATCACGCCGATGAAGAAGAACGGCGCCGTTGACTACGAGGGATTCAGAAAACATATAAAAAACCAGCTCAAAGCCGGAATCGACGGCTTGGTTCCCCTTTGCACCACAAGCGAAACTCCGACTCTTGACGAAGACGAAGAAGACAAGATGCTGGACATCATAATGGAAGAGCACGCCGCCTACAAAAAGGCCACAGGAAAGAACATTCCAATCATCGTCGGAACGGGCAGCAACAACACCCGCGACGCAGTCCGCTACACCCAGCGCGCCAAAGAAGCCGGCGCCGACGCGGCCTTGGTGGTGACTCCCTATTACAACAAGCCTAGCCAAGAAGGCATTTTCCGCCACTTTAAGGCGGTCAGCGCCGTAGGCCTCCCGATTTTGGTTTACAACATTCAGGGCCGCACAGGCACCAACATCGCCACCGACACATTGGCGCGCATCGCCGACTTGCCCAACATCATAGGCGTAAAGGAAGCCAGCGGCAACATCAACCAAATGATGGACGTTTTAGCCAAAGTAAAGAGCAAGCATCCCGACTTTGCCGTTTTGTCAGGCGACGACGGATTGACATTGCCTCTCATCGCGCTTGGCGGCGACGGAGTCGTTTCTGTCGTCTCCAACTTGGCTCCCAAAGAAGTAAAGGCCATGGTTGACGCGGCCCTTAAAGGCAAGTTCGACGAGGCCCGCAAGGCGCACTTCCGCCTGCTTCCGATATTCAAGGGCGCCTTTGTTGACGGAAACCCCACTTCAATCAAATACGCGATGAACCTTAAGGGTCTCCCCGCCGGAGGAGTGCGCGCCCCGTTGGTTGAGGTAAACGCCAACGCAAAGAAGGTAATCAAGGCCGCGCTGCTCGCGTCTAAACTATAAGAGTGGTCAAGCCCATAAAAAACGCCGCGCTAACGCGCGGCTTTTTTTTGTCTTGTTTATGGGCAGGATTCCGTTCCTACTTTAACTTTCCAGTCTGTACCAAATCGCTGTACCAAAGGGCGCTGTCTTTGAGCGTCCTTTTTTGCGTCTGGTAGTCAACGTGGACCAAGCCAAAGCGCTCGCCGTAGCCGCGTGCCCATTCAAAGTTGTCCATCAACGACCAGTAGAAGTAGCCGCGAATGTCGGCGCCCGCCTTGATTGCCTTGCCCAATTCCTGCAAGTAGGAGCGGACAAAGTCGATGCGCTGAATGTCGTGGCACTTGCCGTCTGGGCTCAGGTTGTCGGCGCAGCTTATGCCGTTCTCCGTGATGAAAATCGGCTTTTTGTAGCGTTCCCAAATGTATTGGAAAAAGTGGTTCATCGACTTGGGCGTCACCGGCCACTTGGCGTGGGTGTTGGGATAGCCGTGAGCGAAGTCCTCCACTACAAAGCCGTTCTTTTTTTCTTGGGCGGTTTTGGGCGCGCGGATTGCAAGGCCTTCGTAAATGTTCTGGCCGTGGAAGTCAATCGGAGTTGAGATGATGTCCATGTCGCCAGGAAGAATTTTTGGAAAGTCCTTGCCGAACGCTTTTTGCGCGCCGGCGGGGTAGCGGCCAAAGTAAATCGGGTCGCACCAGTATGTAAGGCAGTGGCCCATAAAAAGGCCGCTTCCTTTTTGGAAGCCGTATTTTTCGCCCGGCTCCCTTTCGTAGCATTCGGTCGAGCGTTTGAAGGCTTCGATGTCTTCGGGGCTTTCGCTGGCGGGGAAGTTTCCAAAGCCGGTGTGAGCCAAGCAAATCTTGGCCTTGGGGGCGGCCGCGCGAATCGCTTGCGCCATCGTTCCGTGAGTCAAAAGAATGTTGTGGACGACGTTCAAAATCTCGGCCTGCGGGAGCTGAAGTCCCGGCGCCATCCAGCCAACGTAGCCGCCAAGCACGCACGGCGGCTCGTTGATGGTAAAGAAGTTTTTGACGCGGTCGCTAAATTTTTTTACGACGACCTCTGTGTATTCGGCAGCCCAGTAGCGGATGTCGCGGTTGCGCCAGCCGCCCTTGCGCTCCAATTCAAGCGGCAAGTCCCAGTGGTAAAGGGTCAGCCAAGGCGTGATGTTTTTTGCCAACAACTCGTCAATCAAGCGGTCGTAAAAGTCCAAGCCCTTTTTGTTGACTGTTCCGTGGACTGCGTTTCCTCGGCTGTCGGAACTGTAGCTCATAACGCGCGGCCAAGAGACGCTAAAGCGGTAGTTGGGAATTTTAAGTCCCGCCAAAATTTTTACGTCATCCTTGTAGCGGTGATAGTGGTCGCAAGCGGTCTCGGGCGACGCTCCGTAAAGAGTCTTTCCGGGCCATGCGGCAAACTGGTCCCAAATGCTGGCTTGCTTGCCGTCCTCAAAGGCGGCTCCTTCAACTTGGGCCGCGGCTGTCGCCGTTCCCCAAATAAAATCTTTTGAAAATTGCATAGGGCTTATTAAAAGCGTTTTTGGGGGAATGTGTCAATAGCAGCCCGTGTTTTTGAACGCAAGACAATAAGCGTAAGTTCGGGCTGTTTCATCGCGTCCTTGCGGACGCTGCTATTTTCCCGTGTAAAACTCGGTGGTGGTTTTGTTGGCTTGTATTAGGACGGCGCGCTGGTTGAAGGTTTTGAGCAATTCGTCCGCAAGGTCGTGAACCGCGCGCGATGTGGCGCAGCTCAAATAGATTGCGAGCGAATGTTCTTGAATGACGTTTCCGGCGCCGTCTGTCCAGCCGCCGTCCGCGTCAACGATGGTATAGCCGGCAAAGCGCTTGACCAAAAGTTCTTCCACTTGTTTTTTGATTGCTTCTTGCGATGCGGGCGGCTGCTTTGTGGTCGCGTCGTTCGTTCCCAAGTAAATGACGTATTGTATGTCCGAGCGCTCCTGCGCGATTTTTGCCGCCAGCGCAAGACTAAGCGCCGCCAAGACTACAGCGATGGTCGACAACGCCAAGCTTACGGCGCGCTTTGCGTCTTTCATTTTGCGTCCTCCAATGGGTATTATAGCATAAAATTATGGGGAGGGGTAGATAATTTTCTTGACTTTTTTGAAAATGGGTATTATATTTTAGCAAAAGAAGTTTTTTGACGAACCGACGATATGGTTCTAAAATTGCTTTGTGATTGTCGCGTGTCGATGCAAGTTGCGCGCAGCAATTAAGGCTTTCTTAGTTCTCCTATTTTCTGTTTTCTAAAAACCTCTCTTTTGACATTAATATTTTCTCACAAAAAAGTGCAGAAGCATTGTGTCTGAAATTTATTTTACGGAGGTTTCTTCTATGAAGTTGGAAGAATTTGACGGATCAAAGATAGAGTCTTTGATAGGTTACAATTTTAAGAATCCAGGTTTGCTAATTCAAGCGTTTACTCGTTCATCTTATTCTGCGGAGAATCCAGGGGTCGAGAATAATGAAGTCTTGGAATTCTACGGTGATGTTGCGTTGAATTTGTATGTAAGCCGTTCAATGAGCGAGGAGTTTGGAAAAATTAATCATGGACAGTATGTGTCTGAAAAAAGCGAAGGCGAACTTTCGGAAATTCGTTCTTGGTATGTTAATAAAAAACAACTTGCTAAATGCATAAAAGTTTTGGGTTTGGAAAAATATCTTTTTTTAGGGAAATCTGATATAGACAATAATGTTTTAGAAGGTGACTCTGTCAAAGAAGATTTGTTTGAATCCATAGTAGGTGCTGTAGTTATCGACTGTGGCTGGAATTATGAAAAGATTAAAGATGTTTGCCAAGGATTGTTTTCAATTTCTGATTTTGATGAAAATTATATTGCATTGTTAGAGGAAGAGTGTGATAAACGTGGGTGGTCAAAACCAATATTTTTTGATGATGGAGCGATGAATAGATGTATGTTCGAGTCTCAAATGCGTTCCAACTATTTGCCTTTGGGATGTATTGGCTCAATGCGATCAAATTTTGATTTTAGTAATATTACTCCTGTTGAAGAAAAGTTTTCTGTGCATGTTCTAAATTTAAGGAATTTTTATTCTGAATATGGTTCGACAAAGGCTAGGTCTATGCTAGGTGCGGCTAAGAAATATTACGAATTTATTTTTAGAAGGGATAAGATTAAGGAAGCAATAGGGAGTGTTGATGAGAAACTTGCAGCTAACCAGTTGAATGAATTAGCACAGAAAGGAATCATTCAGGTTCCTAAATATGTGTATTCCGAATCGCATGATGATAATGGCAATCCTGTATGGTCGTGTTCTTGTGAGCTTAATGAATTGGATGGCGTGTTTGAAAAGAAAGATTCATCAAAGAAAGTTTCAAAACAGCTGGCAGCCGCGGCAGCCTTAAAGTATTTGTATGGTGAAGAAACTTCGTATAATGGACAAAAGGAGGAAAAGTGATTATGGAAAATAAAGTGAAATTACCTTGCGGTTTGAATAAAGATAATAAGCTTGTGTATATAGATGAAGCAAAAAATGGTCTTGCTTGCGAATGTTTTTGTCCGGGGTGTCATCAACCTTTGGTTGCAAGGCAAGGGGATAAAAACGCTCATTGTTTTGCGCATAAAAGCAAAGGGTTTGATTGCGAGCATGGCTATCAATCTGCTTTGCATTATATGGGAAAGGATGTATTCTTGGAATTGCAGTCTTTTACATTTAAGAAGAATGGAGTTCCTGTGAAGTATAAAATAGATTCTGTGGTGTTGGAGAAACGGTTGGACGAAATTATTCCTGATATCATTGTGAATTGTGATGGAAGACAGTTTATTGTCGAAATTTTTGTAACTCACGCTGTTGACGATGAGAAAAAACGCAAGATAAGAAATATGAAAATTTCATCAATTGAAATTAATTTGTCAAGGTTTCATGATCAAATGATTGATAAAGAAACTTTGAAACAAGAATTATGTAATGTTGACAATTTCAGTTGGGTATATGATGCCGATTTAGATCTGATTGAGCAGAAAAAATTATCTATTCAGCAATTCGGATTGCCGATTCCAATAGGGGATGGACAATCCATCGCTTGTCCTATAATTGCACGGAGTTCAAATGAATTAGCCAGGTTTGTGCCTTTGGAGTTTTGTTTGCATTGTCATAATTGTCTTGACGACAGAGAGCATGGTTGTATTAGATGTGGAATGCTTTTGAGGGATGAAAATCATCAGATGTTAATGCAGCGGATTTTTGTAAATTTAAATAAAGTTGCGTTTGCGAGTGAGTTCAAGGGGTATGCAGAATCATTCATGAATAGGATAAATGAGGCAATTCGTTTTCAATATAAAGTTTTTCTGAGGATGGCATATAGTCTGGGAGCGTCATTAGTAGGACATGTTTCTTCGCAATCTTCATTGAGACAGTCTAGTTATCGTTCAAAAAGAAATTCTTATCATTATAGAAAAAGGCGCTAGTTTTGTGCTATAATATTTGAAAGGATGTGTCTATGAGTTTAGGTCGCGTTTTATTATGCATAATTTTTCCGCCGCTGGCAGTCTTGGACAAAGGCTGTGGGTCGATTTTGATTGTCACGCTGCTTACATGCTGCGGCTGGGTGCCGGGCGTAATCGGAGCGTTGGTTGTAAATAACGCAGAGGAGAAATAGTTTTATGAAAAGGGTTGTTTATTTTTTTGCCTTCCTTTTTGTTTCCCTGCTGTTTGCCAGTTGCGGAACAACTGGATTTGCAGATTATTATACTCCTTGGCAAGAAGATAATTTCTTTCCTGAAGAATCATATTTGACAGAAGGGGAATCTCCAATAGTAATACAAACCTCAGATATTGTGTCGAAATTTAGAGAGGTTTCATCCAAATGGTATTGGTGTATTGGAGACACGGGTTTTAATGGAGCGGAATTGGGAGGGGCTGAAATTACAGCAGCATTAACTAGTCTTTGTAAGACAAAACGGGCGAAAATTGCGATTTGGTCTAGAAACTATACGGATACTCGAAGTGGTGTTTATTCTCTTCCTCATACGAATTATCATACATATACCAGTGCGAATGGTTTTATAAATTCATATACTACAACTTCGTATTCAACACATTCATATTCGGTGGCTCGTTATGATTATGAGGCTTACTTGTTTGTGCAGATTCCTGAGAATTCTAAAATTCTGTACAAGCCAGGTTTTTCTGTTTGTAATTTAACACAGAGGGATAGGGATTTGTTTAAACAGAATACGGGTTGTCTTATAAATATTGTATATAAGTATACAGCGGCTTATTATGCAAATCTTTTTCATGGTGATATTATTACGAAAGTTAATGGACGGGGTTTTCTTTCTGCCGAAGACTTTATAGAGTTTAGAAGAACCGCGAATGCTGGTGATGTATGGAATATGACAATAATTCGAGATGGGCAGGAAAAGCAAATAACTCTTGTTTTCTAAGTTTTAGAGCGTCCTATCATCCCCCGCGTTAGGGATGCGGAAGACGCGGAGCGTTGCGTAGAGAGCAAAGCGAGCGGAGCAATGGAACGAAAGCGGAATCTGTAGCAGCCCGGCCGCCGACTTGGCGGCGGAAACGCCCCTAAACTTTTGTCTCCTTTCCCCCCCGCCTGTTGAAACTATTCCCGCTTTAATTTATTATAATAGTATGAACAAGTTTGTGGCGGCGGCGTTTGCGGCTTTTTTGGCGGCGGCGGCGTTTGGCGCTGAATGGACAGAGTACGAAAATTCGCTTGTGGGCGGCGTTTTGCAAATACGCTTGGAGTCCAGGTCGCAAAAGGACGAGCGGGCGGCGTTGGACTGGCTGGCCCAAAAGCGCGCCGACTTTTTTTCTTCAATAAAAGAAGGGCAGGTTTGCGACGAAGCGCGGCTGGCTTACGAAAACCTTTTTGTCGTGGAGCAATACCATTACATGTGGGAGCTTGACGCGACGGCAAAAGCCAACGACAAATTTATTTTGGACCAATTCCAAAAGACTGCCGCGTGGAATGACAGCCACCCCGTGGATTCGCGCAACCAGTGGTACAGTCTTAGCGCCTACGAAGTGATAAACACGGCCATGCCCCTTATGAAGTATTCCAAAAAAATTTCGTTTGGCTTGGAAGAAAAAAAAGTCTACGATTCCCTAATCGCCGCCAAATGCGACAAGGGGCTTTTGTACATAAACGCGGGGCTTTGGTACGCCTTTGCTCCGGCAATTGGCGGAGGAAGCGATTCCAAGGCCAAGGATTATTTTAGCTTTGCGGCGCAAAATGGCCCGAGCGACTACGAAAAGTTTTTTGGCTGGGCCTACCTTTCGCAAATGGAATTTAAAAGGGGCAACTTGGACGCTTGCCTAAAATTGTTGGACAGGGCCGACGCAATCTCGCCGTCAAATATTTACACGGATTTTGTCCGCAGGGTCAACAAGGCCGGCTGCGACATTTTTGAATACGCCGACGACAAGGACAAGGTTATGTCCAAAGTCAACAAGTACTACGGAAAAAAATGACGCTCATAAAAAAATCGCGGCGCGTCCGCTTTTGCAAAAAAATCATCTCTGTCTTGGCGGCCGGCTTTGCTCTTGCTTGCTCCTCCGCCGCTTGGGCCGGCGACTTTAGCGATTACGAAAAAACTTTGCTGGCCCAAATATACGACATGAGGGCTGAATCCCGCAAGCAGCCCGACTATCTTTCTTCGCAAAGGTTTTTGGAAGAATACCACAACAAAATTTTGTCTGATGAAATTCAGTCCAAAATCGGAGACGAGGCGCGGCTTACTTTTGACAACCTTCTTACTTTGGAACGCTGGCAATACTTGTGGGAGACCGATCCCAACATGGAAGGGCTCCAGCCGATGATAACCGCGCAGTTTGACAAAATCATGGAGTGGAACGAGGCGCATCCTTTTGACACGCAAAACGCCTACCTAAAGTTGTCGTCGTTCGACTTGATCAATTCCACCATGCAATACATGAAGCGCGGCCAAATGATAAAGCTTGGCTTGCAAGAAAAAAAAGTTTACGACAAAATGCTGGAGACCGACCCCGACAATTGCGTCGTCTACCTTAACGCGGGCCAGTTTTACTACAACGTTTCGGAGGTTCTTACCGGCGCCAAGGTCAAGGCCAAGCGCATTTACCAAAAGGCCATCGACACCGCTTCCAACAATTACGAAAAATATTTTGCCAACATTTTTATCGCGCAAATGCAGTTGGAAGAAAACGACATGGACGCCTACAACGCCAGCATCGCCGCCGCCGAAGCCGCCATTCCTGGCACTCCCTATATGCAGTTTGTAAAAGCGGTAAACGAAAAAGGCTACACCCTTTACGAATACGCCTTGCATCCCGCAAAGATTAAAAAAAGAGTCTTTGTCGAAAAAAAGGCAAAAATCAAATGATTGTAAAAAACATAATCTTTGACTTGGACAACACCCTTTATTCTCCCACCAGCGCGATGGACGCAGGCATCACGCGGCGCATGATGGAAGCTGTGGCGGACTTTTGGGGCGTGGACATGGAGGCAGCCGTAGCCTTGCGCAAAAAGAATTTGCCGCGCTTTAGCACAACCCTTGAATGGCTTCGCAGCGAAGGCCTTAAAGGTGTCGAGGCGTACTTTAAAAAAGTTCATCCCGACAACGAAGCGGACGAGCTGATGCCCGACCCAGCCCTGCGGCCTTTTTTGGAATCAATCGAACAAAACAAAATTATTTTGACAAACGCGCCGCGCGAACACGCCGACCGTGTCTTAAAAAAACTTGGAGTGACAGACTTGTTTTCCGCCGTCATAGACATTCGCGACTGCAACTTGCGCGGAAAGCCTTATCCCTTTGGCTACAAGCTTGCGATGCAAAAAATCGGCGGAAGCATAGACGACACAATTTTTTTGGACGACCAATACAAGTACACGGACGGCTTTGAGGCCTTGGGCGGAACCGCGCTTTTGGTGGGCAACAAAAATGGAACCCATTTAAGTCCCGACAGCGCGGCTCTAAGCGGAGAAAATCCTCCGCATCCAGGCCGTACGGTTAGAATAGAATCTGTTTACGATTTGCCAAAAATTTTGCCCGCGCTTTGAGGTCTTGCCAACAATTGCAACTAAGCGGCGATGTAGGCTTGCAAGTGGCGCGAGGCCGCCGGGATTCTTGCGCGCTCGATGGCGTTCTTTTCGATTTGGCGGATGCGCTCTTTTGTAAGCTTGCAAATGTCTCCCACTTCTTTGAGCGACATCGGCTCGTCTCCGTCCAAGCCGTAGCGCAGTCTGATAACTTCGGCTTCCTTTGGCTTTAGAGTGTCAAGCACGTCGCGAACTTCGCGCTTCATCGCGTTGTTGAGCGAGCCGGCTTCGGGGCCGTCGTAGCGGGTGTCTTCCACAAAGTCTCCGAATGTAGAAGCTTCGTCGGGCTTTGACTGAACGTTCATGTCCAAAGAAATCATTTCTTGGCTGATGGCCAAAAGGTCGCGCACTGTCTCCTGTTCCATGTTGAGAGCCGAGGCGACTTCCTTGATTTCCTGTTCCTCCGTCTTGCGGGAGCCAAGGGACTTCTTGAGCTTTTTGATTTTCATCAATTCGTTCACGCGGTTGAGGGGCAGGCGGATGGCGTCTTTCTTTTCGTAAATCGCTTTAAGAATGCTTTGGCGAATCCACCAAACAGCGTAAGAGATAAAGCGGTAGCCTTTTTGCGCGTCGAACTTGTCGATGGCTGTCATCAGTCCTACGTTGCCTTCGCTGATCAAGTCGGTCAAGTCCATTCCGCTGTGGCCGTATTTTTTGGCGATGTTGACCACAAAGCGCAAGTTGGCTGTGGCGATTTTTTGGCGGGCGGCTTGGTCTCCGGCTTTGGCCTTTGCGGCAAGGTCGTTTTCCTCTTCCTTTGTCAAAAGCGGAATCTTGTTAATTTCTTTGAGATACATAGAAAGGATGTTGTCGCTGGCCATTTTTTACCCCTCGTATTTGTTTTGATAGAACTGTAGCAAGAACTGTGCCAACTTTGCCAAATTTTGCAAAAAAATAAAAAATTCGTCAAAAAAAGCCAAAAAGCGGCCTTTTTGCGGAATTTTTACGATTTTTCTTGACGATTTGAGGGAATTTTATTAGTTTTTAAGGTATAACGTAGGGGACCTGCGCGTCAGAATGACGCATGGGCCTTTTTTATGCCCAAAAGTGAGTCAAAATGACGCGCTTTCTTCAATGTAATCCTTTGTCGTCATCAATTTTACATGAAGCGGAGCCAGGCCGCTAAGCGTAAGCTCGGTGGCGGCGGCCTTTTCTTTGTCCAGTCCGCTCGTCGCGTCGGTCAAATAAACGGTGTAAACGCCCGCGTCAATCAATTCAAACACTGTGGCAAGAACGCAGCAGTCGTCGACGACTCCGCTGACCACAACGCGCTTGGCCGCCAGGCACGCC
>JAFZLA010000062.1 GCA_017551705.1 Treponema sp. | reverse complement strand
TTCCGGTAATGCGGAGTTTTTTCCCGGGAAAGGGGTTTCGCTCGATCAGGGTAACGGACGCGCCGGCTCCGGCTGCGGCTCTGGCGGCGGCGGAAAAGGAACGAAAGGCGTCACGCTGGAACTTGTATTCGAACAAGCGGAAAGCAAAAGCGCCAAAGCCGCGACAAGCGCGGAAGCAATTCTAAAGACTTTTTTCATGCCCGCATTATACCACACTTCGCGCGAATTGGCTAGAGAAAAACGCGCGGCTCAAATTGCCGCGCGTTCTTTTTGGTTTGCAACGCGGTTAGTTGGCGTTGCGAACCACGCGGAAGCCAAAGGTGACGTCGCCGTAGCGGGGGACGTAGTTGCCCTGGAAATAGACCGAACAACCGGTAGTGTCATCGACCATACTGCCGCCACGGAGAACGCGTCCAGAGCCGGACGGTCCCGTCGATGGCGTTGATGCATTAATTGTGCCGTACCAGTCCCAGCACCACTCAAAGACGTTTCCGCTCATGTCGTAGATGCCAAGGCCGTTGGCCTTGCTTGTGGTCTTGATTTCGTGGGTCTTATTGCCGCTATTTTCTTGATACCAAGCAACTTCGCCAATCGTGTCGCTTCCGCTGTAAGTGTAGCTGGCTGTGTTCTTGTTGCGGGCGATGTATTCCCATTCGGCCTCGGTGGGCAGGCGGTAGCCGTTTGCTGTAGTGTCAAACGTCATTCCGTCCCATGTGGTGTTGTCGCTTGAAGGCCCGCAGTATTTCGCGCTCTCGTCGTCTCCTTCTTTTACGATGTTCGGCCAATTCGCAGGATTAGTCTCGATTCCAATCTTATATACAGGGTCAAGACCTTCCGCCTTTGAGCGTAGGTTGCAGTAAACGATTGCGTCGTACCAGCTTACGTGATAGGCGGGGAAGTTTGCTCCCTTGCCGTTTGTGTCGCTTGGAGAGCTTCCGCCGTACTTGCAGTAAGTCTCGTACTCGCCTTGCGTAACCTCGTGCTCGCAAACATAGAGCGCCGAGATTTGCACTGTTCGGCCGCTGATAAAGACGCTAGAAGCTGGCGTGAGCGCGGCGCTTCCGTCGTAAGTTCCGGCAGCTACCGTCACAAAGCCTCCAAGCCACTTTGCCTTAATCGTAGTGTTTGCGGTTATCGCCGTGTCAAAATCAAAGAGCGCGCTTCCGTCACTCTTGTACCAACCCAAAAAGGCGTAAGAAGTCCTGTCGCCGGTCTTTGTGGGGTCTGTCGCCGGCTTTGTCGCCTTTTGGCCGCTTGTTACAGTCTGGGAAGCGACATCGCTTCCGCCGTCAGTGTCAAATGAGACGGTATAAGTTGTCGCGGCTGGCGTTGCTGGCGTTCCCGAAGAACTGTCAGAGCTGTTGCTTGAACTGACCCCATAAATTAGGACACCCACGGAGGTGTAAAAATGGGAAAAAAACAGATCTACGGCATTGACTTCAAGCTACAAGTTGTAGGAAAATACGAGCGAGGAACATGCGGTTATAAAAAGCTCGCCCGCGAATTCAGCCTTTCGCGCGACACAGTGCGGGACTGGTGCTTGAATCCAAAACTGCATTCAGCGACAGAAATGGCAAAAAAGAAAAACATCAATGACGACAAGGACCTTGAGTATTACAGGACAGCTGCAATTTTCTGGGAACAATACGCAAAAAACATTGAAGCGGAGCTTGCAAAACAGGGTAAAAAAAAACTCCTTTTAAAAGCAATGAAGGATTGTCTGGAACAGAATCCGAACCTGAAAACCCGAAAGCTTTGTGAAGTCACAGGAGTTTCAAAATCGTCGTTCTATTACAACAGAAACAATGATTCGCAAAAACAGAAAGACGCGGAGGTTTTAAGGATCCTGAAGCGGCTGCCGGAAAAAATTCTGAACCGCCGGGGAAGCAAAGCAAAGTCAAAGGAGCTAAAACTTCGCTTCGGAACAATCGTGAACCACAAGCGCGTTGAAAGAATATGCCGCGAAAACGGACTTCTCGCCAAAAACAGGCGCAGAAAGTTTCCTAAGGATTACTATAAGCAGCAGAAGGAAAACAAAAGGAACCTTCCAAAGAATCTCTTAAACCGTAATTTTGAAAGCGGCGAGCCGTTAAAAAAATTTTGCACCGATGTTTCATGCTTCAAGACAAAAGCAGGCTGGCTTTATTTGAGTCCCGTGCTTGACTTATGCGGCCGCAAGATTCAGTGTTATTCAATCTCGCCGCATAATGACGAGGCTCTTTCAGAAAAAACTCTGGACAAATTTTTCGCGCTTGGAAAGCTAAAAGGCTCAATTCTCCATTCAGATCAAGGAGCCCTGTATACGTCAAAAAATTGGCGCTTGCGCCTTAAAAAGAATGGCGTCATTCAAAGCATGAGCCGCAAAGGAAACTGCTGGGACAATGCCTGCATGGAACATTTCTTCGGAACACTAAAAGTTGAAAGCGGTTATGACGACTTGCTGAAATCTGGCCTGCTTTCTTACGAAGAAACAAAAAAACTTATTGACAATTTTATTTATTAC
>JAFZLA010000061.1 GCA_017551705.1 Treponema sp. | reverse complement strand
GAAATGTTTGATGGTATTGCAAAAGGCTCGTTCATTCTGGACGGCGGCTACCGAAAACTCACACACGAAGAAATTGTAGAAATATTGAAACAGAGTATGTAGGAGAGTCTTTATGAAAAAACTGATTTCTTTTTTGATAGCTGCCGTACTCTTTACAACAACAGCCTGTGCAGCAGGCAACAAAGTGGTTTCGACAGGCTCAACCACCGATAACACAAAAGGAGTTCTTCCGATGAAACTCAACATTCAGATTGACAATGGGGCAAGCAAACATACGCTCACAGCAACGCTTTACGATAATTCTTCCTCACGTGCACTGGTGGAGCTTATTCAAAAAGCCCCTGTAACAATCGATATGCACGATTTTTCAAACTTTGAAAAAGTCGGAGATTTACCAGTAACACTTCCCCGCAACGACACACCAACCAACACAGACGCAGGTGACCTTATTCTATACTTGGGCAAACGTTTTGTAATCTATTACGATAAAAACAACTGGGACTTTACCCCACTTGGAAAAGTTGACGGCGTGACAAAAGCCGAACTTAAAAAGATTCTTGGCGAAGGAAACGTTACGGCGGTGCTGATATGTTCAGGACAATGAGGAGATTCAGATGGCTAAGACATTAATCGCATATTTTTCACACACCGGAGAAAACTACTTTGGTGGAACAATTAAGAATATCAGCAAAGGGAACACTCACGTTGTAGCTGAATTCGCACAGAAGACAACTGGAGGCGATTTATTCGAAATCCAGACTGTAAAAACTTACCCTATAAACTACAAAGAATGCTGTGATGAAACCCAGAAAGAAGGCCGCGCAAATGCACGACCAGAACTCAAAGGCGCACTTCCAAATATAAAAGAATATGACACACTCGTACTTGGCTACCCATGCTGGTGGGGAACAATGCCTCAGGCTGTTTTCACCTTCCTCGAAAGTGCTGACTTTGCCGGAAAGAAAATCCTTCCTTTCTGTACTCACGAAGGAAGCGGAATGGGCAGAAGCGAAAGCGACATCAGAAAGTTATGCCCGAATGCGGATGTGGCAAAGGGTCTTGCAATTAACGGTTCTTCATGCAACAGTGCAGAAGCAAGCGTGAAGAAGTGGCTTTCATCAAACGGACTTTAAGGAGTGATCTTTATGAAAATCAAATCAATTATCGTGGCGGCAGTAGTTGCTCTTTTTGCAACATCTTCTCTTTCAGCAAAATCTCTCGTGATATATTTTTCACGTGCAGATGAGAATTACGGTGTCGGAACAATCACAGAAGGAAACACAGCGATTCTAGCAAAGATGATTGCACAGAAGACCGGCTCAGATATTTTTGAAATCATACCGGAAAAAGCATATCCGAAATCTTACAACGAGTGCATAAATGTCGCAAAGGACGAGCAGCGTAAAAAGTCTCGCCCGGCTTACAAGAGCAACATCGATACCTCAAGCTATGACACAATCTATATCGGATACCCTATCTGGTGGGGTGATCTTCCAATGGTTGTCTACACTTTCCTAGAAGCGCACGACCTTAGCGGAAAGACAATCGTACCCTTTTGCACCCACGAAGGAAGCGGTCTTAGCGGAACAGACAACAACATCAAGCGACTTTACAAGAATGTCACGATGAAGCCCGCCCTTGCAGTTCGCGGGACAGCCGCGCAAAACAAGCGCAAAGAAACTGAAAAGGCGGTTGACGAGTGGCTGAAAGAATGAAAAAGATTATTTTAACGGCAATATCCGCCGCGCTTTACGACAATTCCTCCGCCGCGCGATTTTGGGCAAAGGCGACGTCACCGCGACACTTTCAATTTTAAAAGGAGATAAAACAAAATGAGCATAACAGTAAACTTGCGTTACACCGGCAAAGCAAGCGCCGCGCTGGACTTTGCAAAAGAAATGGTTTCAAGCGGAACTGTCGCAAAAATCCGCGCCGAAAAAGGCAATCTCCGCTACGAGTATTACGTTCCGCTGGACGAATGCGGCGACACTTGCAACAGCGAGAAAACGGTTCTCCTAATCGACCAATGGCAAGACCAAGCGGCGATTGACGCTCACCACGCCTCGCCCATGATGGCCGCCATCGCGAACTTGCGCGAAAAATACGACCTTCACATGACCGTGGAACGCTTTGTGTCCGACGAAGGCGGCGTGCCAGAAAAAGACAAGGAATTCATAAGGGAATGAAAGTCATTTCCTCATGCTAAAGTGATACACTTTTACTGCGGAACGATGATTCCGCCAAAATAGTCGGGGTTGCCGTCGGCGTCGTTTAGAATGAAGGCTCTAGTGGTCAACGGAACATAAGTTCCGTCGGTTTTTCGCGCGCGGTAACACATCGGAATAAATTCAGAGTTTTCATGCAAAGCGGCGGCAACAACTTCTTTGTATTTTTTTTCATCATCTGGATGAATGTAGTTATCCCAAACTTTGTCGGCGTGATACATGTATTCCGACTTTATGCCAAAGTCATTCACCAACGGGAGCGACCATCTTGAATAATCATACCGCATATCGTTTAAAAAAACATAGCCGCCGCCTGCAATTGTGTACAAGGCGCCAAAGAGGCTGTCAAGCTTGCGCTTGCGTTCCTCTGTGATGGGACTTTCAGAGCCGTTAAATTTTTTGCCGCCTTCCGCGCTCTTTAGCGACTTCATGAGCTTCTTGTTTTTGTACATCTCGCCGTCGGCGCGGCCAAAGACGTCGTCAAAGGAGCTGTCAAGCGACGGGTCGTAGGCGGCAAGGCCGCTGGCCACTTGCGGGCCCGAGCGCGTCCGTCCGTTCTTTTCGGATTCCTCGCGCAGTTGCGCCAAAAGCTCGTCGCGGAGCTCGTAGTCGTAGTCAGTCAAGACTGCGGCAAATTCGTCTCCGCCAATTCTAAAGACAGGGCTGTGCTTAAAGGCGTCGCAAATCATGCGGCTTGTCCGCTGCAAGGCTTCGTCGCCAAAGCTGTGGCCGCGCGTGTCGTTGATGACCTTAAGGTCGTTCATGTCGCAAACCAAAACGGCAAATTTAAAGTCATGCGCCCCCGAATTTATAGTTCCGTCTATGGCTTGGGAATATTCGGCAAAGGCGTTTTTGTTCTTTATGCCGGTAAGCTCGTCGCGACGCGCCATTTGCTCCGCCGACTGCAAGTTCCTCTCCTGCTCCGACTTTTGCCTGACTTCTTCGTCGATGTTTTCCATGCAGCACAGAACGTGCTTGCGATCTTCGCACATGATATTGACATGCCTGACATAAACCACCTTTCCGTCAATGACCAAACGGCAAGTCAAGGAACATGTGTCGTTCTTGGCAAGATTTCTTAAAACCGCCGCCTTGTCTAAAAACTTAAAGACATTTTGCAAGTCGTCGGGATGAACGAATTTACAGGCGTTTTTGCTTGCCTTAAAGAAAAAGCTGTCCCCTTCTTTTGGAATGTCCCATTCCGGAACCAATTTAGGACGAATGAATTCTATATATTTGCCCGTGTCGATTTCGACATAATAAAGGCTGTCAAAATGTTTTGACAAAGAGTTGGCTATGTGTGTGAACGCGGTCAAATCAATTTGCATTCTATCATTATAACACACTTCGTGTGTTTTTGCAAAAAAAAAGAGTTTCCGTTTTGGAAACTCTTTTAGAGAGCGGCAGAAGGGAGTCGAACCCTCGTCATCAGCTTGGAAGGCTGAGATAATGAGCCGTTATATGACTGCCGCAAAATGTAACAATATCTTACCGCAAATCGCGCAATCTTGTCAACCCCTTTGCAAAATAATTTTTGCGGCGTCTTGGGCGGTAAGGCCGTCGGTTTGGTCGCGGGTCTTGAGATTTTTTAGGGTCAACTTTCCGTCGGCGGCGACAAAGATTCCCCAGGCCACGCTCTTGGCTTCGGCAAGGGCGTACTGTTGGTTCATTTTTTTGGCTTCGGGGAAGACTTCGACATTGACGCCAAGGGCGCGAAGGTCGGCGGCGGCCTTTTGGTTTGCGATGGCAAGCGAATCGTCTTGGCAGAAAATCTCCGCGTCAAGGTAGGAGCCTTTTTTGCCGGCAATTCCTAGCTGCTCCATCGCCGCCATCAAGCGGTCAAGGCCAATCGAGCCGCCGACTCCGGGAATGCGTTCTTTTGTGTAAAGCCCCGCAAGGTTGTCGTAGCGGCCTCCCGAGCAAATCGAGCCGATTGTAGGAAGCTCGTCCAAAAATGTTTCGTAGACAAGGCCAGTGTAATAGTCAAGGCCGCGCGTGATGCTTGGGTCCAAAACAAAGGAGGCGGCGATTCCAGCGGCCTCGAGCATTTTGTAAACTTGACGCAAGCGGTCTGTGTCGGCGGCGGCTCCTCCGCAAAGGCCTTCCATTTTTGCGATGGCCTGGTCAAAAGTCGCGCTGGGCGAAACGTAGTCAAGAATTTTTTTGGCCGCTTCTGCTCCGCCTGTAATTTGCTCAAGTTCCGAAGCGACAGCGTCCTTCCCTACTTTGGCAAGCTTGTCAACCGAGCGCAAAATGTCTTCGCTCTTGTCCGCCGCTCCCAGCAAGGCCAAAAAGCGGTTGAAGGCTCCGCGGTGGTTTATGTGGATTTTGATTTTTTCGATTCCAATCGCGGCCAAGGCGGCCTTCATCGCGCACAAAATTTCCGCGTCGCAAGAAGCAGAGTCGCTTCCAACCGTGTCGATGTCGCACTGGACAAATTCGCGGTAGCGGCCGGCCTGCGGCTTTTCTCCGCGCCAAACTTTTGCGATGTGGTAGCGCTTAAAAGGAAAGGCAAGCTCGGCCTTGTGCTCCGCCGTAAAGCGGGCGAAGGGAACGGTAAGGTCAAAGCGCATGGCCACGTCGCGGCCTCCGTTGTCCTCAAAGCGGAAGACTTGCTTTTCGGTCTCGCCGTTGGACTTGCGCAAAAGAATCTCTGTGTATTCCAAAACCGGCGTGTCAATCGGAACAAAGCCGTAAGAGCGGTAAACGCCCGTAATTTTTTCTATCAACGAGGCGCGCAAAATCTGCTCTTGCGGAAGCGCGTCCCTAAAGCCCTTAAGCACTCTGGGCTGAATGATTTGATTTTCCATAGTCATTGTATTTTAGTGAATTTTTGCCCCATGCGCAACTATTGCGGCGCGAAAATAAAAGTCGCGTCGCTACTCCATCTTTTCCAGCGCGAGGCGGGCGGCGTTTTGTTCGGCTTCCTTTTTGTTTTTGCCGGCGGCGGGGCCGTAGACTTTTGGGCCCAGGCTGACTTGAACGTAAAAGACGCGGTCATGGTCAGGGCCGCTGGTTTTGACCAGCTCGTAGCGGGGAATGTCCTTGCATTTTTTTTGGAAGGCCTCTTGCAGCTCGCTCTTGTAGTCTTTGCCGGACTTGTTTTCTTGGACGGAACGGACGGCGGGAACGATAAAGCGCAAAATGTATTCTTCGGCGGCCTGGTAGCCGCTGTCCAAATAGTAGGCGCCGATCACCGCTTCCATGCAGTCGGCCAAAATCGCGGGCTTGGTACGGCCTCCGCTTTTTTCTTCGCCCTTCCCTAAGACCAGCATTTTGTCGATTCCGTATTGCAGCGCCACGGGGGCAAGCGCCTTTTCGCTGACGACGGCTGCCTTGATTTTGGCCAAGTCGCCCTCAGAGTTTTGCGCCATGTCCTCGTACAAAAAGGCGGCGGTGGCCAAGCCCAAAACGCTGTCGCCCAAAAACTCCAGGCGCTCGTTGTTGCAGCGCTTGAATTGGCGGCTTTCGTTTGAAAAGGAACGGTGGTGAAAGGCCAAGTCAAGCAATTCCAAGTCGCGGAATTTTAGTCCCAGCGACTTGCAAAAAGCCAAGAGCGCGGCCTTGCGTTCGGAGGAGATTTTTTTTGAGCCCCGGAATATTTCTTTAAAGTGTCTCATAGCGGCAATAAAATTGCATAAAAGCCTAAAATCGAATGATTGCCGCATAAGCGCCAACAAACGCGCTTGGCAAAGGCCGCGCGCGCTCAGGCGTAATGTTCGGCAATTCCTATCCCAAAAAAAAAGCGCGGCAATGCCGCGCCCTTTGTCAAGCGAAAATTCGCTTACTTTGACTGCTCAGACTTGATGAAGTCGTAAGCGTCCTGAACTGTCTCGAACTCGTTGGCCTTTTCGTCGGGAATGGAAACGCCCAACTCTTCTTCGATGGCGTAAACCAACTCGTAAGTGTCAAGGCTGTCGGCTCCCAAGTCGCCGCGGAATGAAGAAGAAAGCTGAATCTTGCTCTCCTCGATTTCGAGCTTGTCAGCGATAAGCTTCTTAATTTTCTCAAACAATTCGTCCATAGTTGTCTCCCATAAATAATTATTTTTACGCGTTTGTTTCCGGTGTGATCACCTGACGTCCGCGATAAAAACCGCATTTCGGGCAAACGTGGTGCGGAAGCACTAAGTTTCCACAGTTGTTGCAAGCAACAAGCTGGGGGGCCTTAAGCTGCATATTGATGCTTCTGCGTCTGCGCGTTACAGCCTTTGATGTTTTCGCTCTGGGTACTGCCATATATTCAACCTCACTTAAATTATTTTACAGAGTATCGGTCAAATATACCGCAAACCGCCTGTAGTGTCAATATATTACAGCAAAAAATTCCTTTTGTCAAGGCTTTTTTTGACAAAAAATAAAAAAATGTCGTAAAACAGAACAAAAAAGCTCTCGCGGAAATCCGCTGCGCAATTTTTATTCCATAAAAATTGCGTCAAGAGCGATTTTCATCATGTTGGTGAACGTTGTCTGGCGCTCTTCGGCGGTGGTAAGTTCGTGGGTCACAAGGTGGTCGCTTACGGTCAAAATCGCGAGCGCCTTTCTATTAAATTTGGCCGCCAGCGTGTAGAGTTCTGCCGCCTCCATTTCCAGCCCCAAAACGCCGTATTTGGCCCAAAGCTTCCAATACTCGTTTTCGTCGTAAAAGGCGTCGCTGGAGGCGCAAAGGCCAACATGGACTGGAATTTGCAGTTTTTGGGCCGCGTCGTAGGCGTT
>JAFZLA010000060.1 GCA_017551705.1 Treponema sp. | reverse complement strand
GAACCCGCCTTTATCCGCTTACAAAAGACCGCTCAAAGCCGGCCGTTTCGTTTGGCGGAAAATATAGAATCGTAGACATTCCGCTTTCAAACTGCATCAACTCTGGCTTCAAAAAGATTTACCTTTTGACTCAGTTCAACTCGGCCTCGCTGCACATGCACATCACCAATTCCTACAACTTTGACCGCTTTTCAAAGGGCTTTGTCGAAATTTTGGCGGCCGAGCAAACCTTGGAGCATTCAGGCTGGTACGAAGGAACGGCCGACTCGGTCCGCAAAAACTTCGTCCACTTTAAGGCGCAGAACCCCAGCCACTACATAATTTTGTCTGGCGACCAGCTTTACCACATGGACTTGCAGGCCTTCTTCAACGCGCACGTTGCCAGCGGCGCCGACGTCACCATAGCCACCACAGCTGTCAACCGCCGCGACGCCTCGGGCTTTGGCATAATGAAAATTGATGACAAAAACCGCATCACTGAGTTTATGGAAAAGCCAAAGCCGGACCTCAACATCGACGACTGGAAGATTCCCGCCGCCGCCCGCAACCCCGAATTGGCTCCCGAAAAAGAATACCTTGCCAGCATGGGCATTTATATTTTCAACGCGGCCACGATGGAAGAAGTCTTGGACAACGACAAGACCGACTTTGGAAAGGAAATCATTCCTATGGCCATCAAGTCAAAGAAAATCAACTCTTACGTATTTGACGGCTATTGGGAAGACATCGGAACAATCCGCTCCTTCTACGAGGCCACGCTCGACCTCACAAACCCCGAGCCTAA
The DNA here is from genome assembly GCA_017551705.1 of Treponema sp. Lineage (GTDB taxonomy): Bacteria > Spirochaetota > Spirochaetia > Treponematales > Treponemataceae > Treponema_D. The sequence continues at coordinate 28,896 of JAFZLA010000060.1, read as the reverse complement.
GTTCAACCTCTTTGACGAAGCCCAGCCCATTTACACGCACGCTCGCAACCTTCCTCCTTGCAAAATGAACCACGCCGACATCACCGCCTCGCTGACAAGCGACGGCTGCATCATCACAGATTCTATGGTCACCAAGTCGGTCATCGGAGTCCGCTCAATCATCGAGGCCGGAACGATTCTCAAAGGCGCGATCATCATGGGAGCCGACTACTACGAATCAGCCGAAGAAAAGGAAAGCAACAAAAAATCCGGCCTTCCCAACATCGGAATCGGAAAGCACTGCCACATCGAAAGGACGATTATCGACAAAAACGCCCGCATAGGCGAAAACTGCCAGATCAACGTGTCCGGAAAGACTTACGAAGACGGCGACCACGGCCTTTTCTACAGCGCCGACGGCATAATCGTAATCCGAAAGAACGCGGTAATCCCTGCGGGAACGATTATCTAGACAAAAGGCCCTTTTTGCCTGTATAATCGAAGGCGATGGATTCATCGTGTACAATCATTGTTCCGGACGCTGACGTTCTTACAAAGCTGTGCGGAACAAACGACAGCAACTTAAAACTCATCGAAGAAAGCCTTGGTGCTACGATTTACGCCCGCGGAAACGAGCTTTGCGTTGAGGAAGAAGATCCCGACATCCAGCGCCGCTTTAAATTCATTGTAGACAGAATCATTGACGAAATTGAGGACGGCGCCGTGGACTCTGAGGACGCTGTCGCCTCAATATTGAACACAAACTCACGGGCCGACCAAAATTCCATCAACATTGTAGTTCCTGGCGGCCTAAGAAGGGTCTATCCCAAGACGCAAAACCAAGCCGACTACATCGCCCTGATGAGAAAGCATGACATGGTCTTTTGCGTTGGCCCAGCCGGAAGCGGAAAAACTTTTTTGGCCATCGCCGAGGCCTTGCGCCTTGTATTGTCCAAGCAGGTTAGGGGAATCGTCTTGACCCGCCCCGTGGTTGAAGCCGGTGAAAACCTGGGCTACCTTCCCGGAGACTTGGAGCAAAAGACGGCGCCTTATCTTAGGCCCCTTTACGACGCGATGGAAATGCTTCTTCCCCGCGACACGGTGACCCGCCTTGTCGAAAGCCGCATAATCGAAACCGCTCCCTTGGCCTACATGAGAGGCCGCACTTTCTGCGATAAAATTCTTATCCTTGACGAAGCCCAAAACACAAGCCAAGAGCAAATGAAAATGTTCTTGACCAGAATGGGCTCCGGCTCCAAGGTCTTCATAACCGGCGATTTGACGCAAGTCGATTTGCCGAACAAGGTTCAAAGCGGACTGACGCAAGCTTTGGCTCTTCTTTCGCGCGTTCCCGAAATCGGAATGATGAGAATGAACGGCTCGGACGTTTGCCGAAATTCGCTTGTTAAAAAAATTGTTAAGGCGTATGAATATGGCACAGACAAAAACTGAAGTCGTGGGGGCGAAGCCCGCGAGCGCTTTTAAGATAGCGGCAAAAAAACAGCTTCCTCGCGTTGTGACTGCCGGCGTCGCTTTTTTGGCGATGGCGGTGATATCTTTCTTTAACGTAAGCCGCAGTTTGACCGTGGCGTCATTTTCGCTTGACGAATACGAAATTGGCCAGGTGGCCGACAGAACTATTGTAGCCGACCGCAACCTTCCGGGAACGATGGAGTATCCTACCGTCGTCCAAAAAGGCGAGAAGGTTATCAAAAAAGGCTTTGTCATCACAGAGGAAGCCTACCGCAAGTTGGAAAAAATGGCCAACATCCACGAGTACATCGACTACCGCGCCTTTGCGAACTCTTTGCTTTACCTGGCCATGTTGATTGTGCTTTGGTTCTTCTTGTTCTCCAAAGTTTTGGTGGGCCACACCGTTCACCTAAAGGAATCAATTGTAAGCGTCATTTTCTTTTTGGCGGTTTTTGCCAGCGCGGTCTTTACCCGCAAGTTGAATTTTGCCTCCGGCTCTCCCTTTACGCTTTGCGTTTTTATGCCGGTTTCCTTGTTCATATTTTTAATCGTAATTCTTTTTGGCGAAAAACAGGCGGTCTTCTTTGCCTTGATAAGCGCGCTTGGCCTTTTGAACGCGTCAAACTTTAGCCTTACGGTTTTTCTTTACGCGCTAGTGACTGGCTTTGCTGCTTGCAGAATCGCGCGCAAGCTGGAGAACCGCATTCAGTTGGTTTTTGCCGCCTTGATCACGGCGATGCTTAACGTTGTTACGGCCTTTTTGCTAAAGGTAATTTTTAACGAAAACTTTGACGGCTCGGGCATCATCGCCTTTGGCCTTGCGATAAACGGCTTCTTCAGCGGCATCTTGGCGCTGGGCTTTATCACTCCGCTTGAGCAAATCTTGAACACCGCCTCGGTCTTTAGGCTTACGGACTTGAGCGACTTGAACAACCCGATAATGCGAAAGATGCTTTTGACCGCCAGCGGAACTTACAACCATTCATTGATGGTGGCGCAGCTTGCCGAGAACGCTTGCAAGGCCATCGGAGCCAATTCCCTCGTCGCGCGCGTTGGAGCCTACTACCACGACATGGGAAAAATCGACCAAAGCGAATATTTTGTTGAGAACCAAAGCGGAGAGAACAAGCACGACGAAATCAATCCCAACCTTTCCGTTTCTATAATCCGAAGCCATGTAAAGAAGGGCGTTGAGATGGCCGTGGCCATGCGCCTTCCAAAGCCGATCATCGACATTATAAGCGAGCACCATGGAAACGGCGTCATGCAATACTTTTACCAAGAGGCGCTCAAGGACAATCCCGACGCAAAGGCCGAGGACTTTTCTTACTTTGGAAATCCGCCGACAAGCAAAGAGAGCGGCGTTGTCATGCTGGCCGACACAGTCGAGGCCGCCTGCCGCACTTTGGACAAGCCCACGGTTCCCCGTTTGGAAAAATTCATTCACACTTTGATTGACGGCAAGATGCAGGCGGGCCAGCTCAAGAATTGCGCCTTGACCTTTGGAGAGTTGACCAAGATTCAGGACACCTTTGTTTCTATATTGGCGGGCTACTACCATTCAAGAATTGAATATCCCGACCAAAAGGATCCCGACGCTCCCGAAAAAGAAAAGGACAAGGAAAAGGAAAAAGAGACAAAGACCTCCAAAAAAGGAAAGTCCGATGGCAAATAGGTTTTTGGTTGACTCCGACGGAATTGACCAGCCTCAATGGATTGGACGCGTCGAGCCCTTTATGCAAGAGCTTTCCAAAGCTTTGTCTTTTGACGGCCAGGAAGTTTCGATTCTTTTTTGCGGCGACGACACAATTAAAGAATTGAACAAAAATTACCGTAACATTGACGCGGCCACAGATGTTCTTAGTTTTGAGAACGGAGAAAAATTTACGGATCAGGACGGCGTCGAATGGCTTTTGGCCGGCGACATCGCCATAAGCGTTGACACGCTAAAAAAGAACGCCGAATATTTTGAGTGCGACCAAAATTCCGAGTTGAAGCGCTTGTTGCTTCACGGACTTCTTCACCTTAACGGCTTTGACCACGGCGAGGAGCACATTCAAAAGGGCGTTGAACCAGAATGCGAAATGATAAAATTGCAGGAAGATACACTTTTAAAATTTGAAGGGGAAAAAATAATTTAGCTTTATGGGACTGTTCAAGCATAAAAAAGAAAACAGCGAAGAAGAAGCCAAGCGCGAAATTCTCAACGAAGAAAAAAAGGACATGATTCGCGGCATCGAGGATTTGTCGGAGACCAGCGTAAAGGAAGTCATGGTTCCTCGCATCGACGTGGACTTTATCAACATCAACACGCCCAATCAGGAGCTGTTGGAAAAAATCGCGGCCAGCGGCCACTCGCGCTTTCCGGTTTACGCCGACTCAATCGACAATGTCGTTGGCGTCCTTTACGTAAAGGACATGATCCGCTGCTTTAGCAAAAACGAAGAAATCGCTTTGGACAAAATTATCCGCAAGGCGTTTTTTGTGCCCGAGTCCAAGCGCATCGACAGCCTCTTGCGCGAGTTCAAGCGCCGCCATGTTCACATAGCCTTGGCCGTGGACGAGTACGGCGGAATCAGCGGCATTGTCTGCATGGAAGACATCATCGAAGAAATCGTCGGCGACATTCAGGACGAGTTTGACAACGAGCGCGAGGACATCATTCCGCTTGGATCAAACGTTTGGCTTTGCGACGCGCGAACCAGCCTTGACGACCTTAACGAAACTATCGGCTCGGAATTTCCTGTCGAAGACTTTGACACCCTTGGCGGCTTTGTCTTTGACATGTTCGGAAAAATTCCTGTAAAATACGAAAAGCACTCTTGGAATAATTACGATTTTATTGTGCAAGACATGGAAGGGCACAGAATAAACGTAATTAAAGTCATTCTAAAAAATGGGGAAAACAATGACGGTGGGAAAAAGGAATCTGGCGAGTAGCCCTGTAATTTTTGGCGCCAAAAAAATCGTGGCGGCCATTTTGTGCGCCTCTCTCTTTGCGTCTTTAATGTTCGCGCAAGGCTCAAAAAGCGCGGCCTATCTTTTTGAAGAGGGAAGCAGCTATCAAGACGAGCGCGATTGGTGGAACGCAAGCGAAAAATACCAAGAGGCGCTTAAAATCAATCCTTCTTACACTGACGCTTGGTTCCGCTTGGCGCAGTGCGTCTATCAAATGAACCAGAGCGAAGCCGCTTTGGAATACTTGCAAAGCGCCAAAAAATACGCGCCCGGCCGGAGCGACATCCTTAACCTTGAGGGCATGGCGCTGATTTCTTTGGGCCGGCTCGACGAGGCCCAAAAGATTTTTGAGGCCGTGCTCAAAAAATATCCAAACGATGTTGACGCCCGCTTTGGCTTGGCCGAACTCAATTTGTTCAAGGGCCGCGTTTCGGGCGCCGAAAGCCTTTATTCCGACGCGCTAAAGCGCAATCCAGGAAACGCCAAGGCCTTGCTTTCGTTGGCCTTGATAAGCGCCGAGCTTGGAAAAGCCCGCCAGGCCGAAACTTTTGTAAACCAAGCGATTCAAGCGCACGCCGAAAATCCTCAGGCGCATTACGTCGCTTCGTACCTAAATTTAAAGAATGGCGACACTGCCGCGGCCGAAAAAAAATGTTTGGCGGCCATTCAGGTTGACCCAAATTATTGGAAGGCCTACGAGCTTTTGTCGCTTATTTATTTTGACCAGCGCCGCTACAGCGAAGTGATCGACCTTGCCGACATGATGATTTCGCGCGACAGAAACAACGGCCGCGCGTGGTACATCAAGGGCTTGGCGCTCCACAAGCAGGGACAAAACGCAAAGGCTATTGACATTTGGTCGCGCGGCCTTGACGCCGTTCCCCAAGACGAAGTTATGCGCGCCGCCTTTGAGCTTTTGGTCTTTGACGACATTGACATTGAGGACGCCCGCAGAAAGGCCTGGGCCAAATACCATGTGCAAAAGGGAGCGGACTACGGCAAAAAATACGCCGGCCCGCAAATGCGCTACGAATACCAGGCCGCGCTAAGGCTTGAGCCTACAAACTACGCGGCGCGCTCGGCCTTTAGCCGCCTTTTGCGCGCGGAAGGCTTTAGCGAAAATTATTTGTCGCAAATTAAGTTCATTCAAGAAAACGAAATTTTAAAAAGCGGAATCGAAGAAGCAAAGAAAAACGGAAAGAAGATTGACGCCGACGACGAGAAGATTGCCTTTGTGCGTTTGTCCGACACCGTCGAAGGCTACGAATATCTTTTGCAAGACACGCTCGCTTCCAAGTGGGACGTAAATCCTTTCTTCTTGGACAAGACGCGGTGGACAATAGGCCTTTACTGCCTTCCTTCAAAGGGAACTTCCGCGCACCCCGAGCTTTCAAACATAGCCGCAAAGCATTTGGCCTTGATGTTCAGGGGAATCCTTGGAACCAGCGCTAAGATTGTGACTTCGACCGCGGCCTCCTTTGGCTCGGCCTACGCCGACGCGCACAAAAACGGCTACGACTACTTCATTCTTTTTGACGCGACCGAAAGCGAGCGCGACATGAAGTTTACCGCCGACGTTTATTCTGCCAGGACCGGAACTGCGACTCAGAGCTTTGCCGTCTACAAAACAGGAAACAACCGTTACGCCCAATCCTTGCTTTCTTTGCGCCAAGGCATTTTGGACATCCTGCCGGTCCGCGCCAAGCTTTTGGAGCGCAGCGGAAACGACGTTTTGGTGGACATCGGAAAAACCGAAGGCATGGTTAAAGAAGCCAAGTTCGCGGTGATCGCGCGCGGCGGCCTAAAGACAGCCGACAGCGGAAAGGGCTTGCGCTTTGAAAAGGACAATTTGCTTGGAACGGTAACTCTCACAAAAGTTGGCGAGGACATTTCGGAAGGCCTTTTGAGCGACACAGGCTTTTACGACAAGGTAAATCCCCGCGACGAATTGCTTTTGATTCAGCTGCCCAAGGACGACAAGGACGCTTCAAAAACGGCGCAAGACACCGCTCCCGCGGCTGACCAAAACGGAAAGCCCCTTGATGGAAGCCCGATCGAAGCCGCCGCTCAAGACCCCTTGCGCGGAGCCAATTCGACAAGCTCGCGGACGCCTGAGCTTTTGGACATGATAAGGGATCTTTACTAATTAATCGTAAGCAAGTCTAGGCTTGAGTCGATCCACTGCTTTGAAAGTTCGGGAAAAGCGTCTTGAACAGTCAAAAAGCAGCGGACGGCTTTTTCGTAGTCTTTGCAAAAATAATAGCTTTGGCCCAAGTAGAACTGGGCCCTTTCGGTCGTGGCCTTGCTGCGGTGGACGCTCAAAAAGTCCTGCAAGATTCCGACGCTTTCGGCGTATTTTTTGGGGGCCAAGCCGGCCCTAAGGCATTCAAACAATGTGTATTCGTCTCCTCCGTCAGGGGAGAACATGTCTTCCTCAAAAAAATAGGGGCTTTTGAATTCGACGGGCTTTCGCGCCTTTTTGCTTCCCAATTCCCGCGCGACTTTTTTTGACCTTTCGCTCATTCTGGCGCGGCCTTCGTTAAAGCCGAGCAAGGCTCCTGGATTTGGAAGGGGAGCGTTTCTTATTTTGTTCTCCGCGGTCGGCTCAAAGGCGTTTTTTGCGTTTTCAAGCTTTTCTATTTCGGGTTCAGAAGTTTTTTCGGAAATCCTTGGCCTTGCGCCTTTTGCCGTTGCGTTGACGCCGGGAATCACGATTTTGTAAAGTCCTTTTGTAGTTTGGGCCAAGACCGCGTAAAAGTAGTCGCCGGGCGCCGAGACTGTGTCAGTGAACGAGACTTTTGACGCGTCCAACTGGGCGATTGGATTCAGGCCTTCGATTTCTTGGTATGAGGCGCAAGGCTTTTTTGTTCGGAACAATTGAATCGCTTGAATTTTGGGCTCGCACTTTGCGGGGAATTCCCATTCAACAAAAATCGTTTTTTCTTGGCCGCTGGTCGCTTTGACATAAGAGGCTACAGGCTTGGCCTGCGCAAAAAGGGGAGCCGACAAAAAAGCGGCAGCCGTAAATATAAACAAAGAATTCTTTATAGCCTTCATACATTTATAATATCGGTGTTTTTTATTTTCTTCAATACTATTATCGCTTATTTGTACGCTCCTTTACATAGGCAAAAAAAATCATTATAATTGAAATTCATATTATAATCAGGGGAAAATATGCTTGAAGATCTAAAACAGCCAATCGACGAACTTAAAGAAAACATCAACAATGTCTGGGGGCGTCTTTGACGCGGACTCGGTTTACAAAAAAATTGCCGAACAAGAGGCTTTGACTGCCGAAAGCGGCTTTTGGGAAGACGCCGCAAAAGCCGGAAAGGTCATGAACAAAATCAAGCGCCTAAAGAATTCTGTCGAGCCTTGGAAAGAGCTCAAGGCGCAAATAGACGACATAGAGGCGCTTTACGAGCTTTCGCTTGAGTCCGGCGAGCAGGGCGAAGAGGCCGAAATCCGTTCCCAATTGGAAGAGGCGCAAAAAAAATACGAACAAGAAAGCCGCATGAGCCTTTTGAGCGGCGAGGTTGACTCGTCAAGCGCCTTCCTCTCGATTCACTCTGGAGCGGGCGGAACTGAGGCCGAAGACTGGGCCTTTATGCTTAGCCGAATGTATTCGCGCTGGGCGGAGCGGCGCGGCTTTAAGCTTGAGACGGTCGATTTGTTGGAGGCGGAAGGCGGAATAAAGTCCGTGACTTTCCAAATCGACGGCGACTATGTTTACGGATTTTTGAAGGGCGAGGCAGGCATACACCGATTGGTGCGCATAAGCCCCTTTGACGCAAACGCGCGCCGCCACACGTCTTTTGCCAGCGTTTACGTATTTCCTGTTTTGGACGACACTATCGAAGTTAAAATCGACCCCAAGGATTTGCGCGTCGACACTTACCGTTCCGGCGGAAAGGGCGGCCAGCACGTCAACAAGACTGACTCGGCGGTGCGCTTTACCCACTTGCCCACGGGAATCGTAGTTGCCTGCGACAGCGAGCGCAGCCAATTGATGAACCGCGCCACGGCCATGTCAATCCTTAAGTCAAAGCTTTACGAATACTACAAGCAAGAAAAGGAAAAGGAAAACTCAAAGTATTCCGCCGAAAAAAAAGACATTTCGTGGGGAAACCAAATTCGCTCGTATGTCTTCCAGCCTTACACGATGGTAAAGGACTTGCGCACAAGGGCCGAGACCGGAAACATTCAGGCTGTAATGGACGGCGACATTGACCAATTTATCGAGGCGTACCTGAACGCCATGTGGAAGGGACTTCCTTTGGATGCGGAAGATGACGGAGAGGACGCGCAATAATTTTTTTGCAAAAAAAATTGTTCTTTCTCTATTTGCATTGGCGGTATGCGCTCAAATTATCTTTGGCGCTGACAATTCGTCCTCGGAAAAAACTTGGATTTTGGCCGGCCAAAAATTTTCTGTCGAAGGCGCTTCGTCAAAGGCAGCCCAAAGCGCGGCCAGCGTTCTTCCCAAATTAATCCTTGAGCATATTTCGGTGGACATGGTCCGCTCTGTAATGCCTGACGAAAAGGCCGCCAGAAAAAACGACTCGCTTTTGACCGAGCGTTTGGACTTGTTCTTGCAGCTTAGCAAAGAAATAAAGGCGCGCGACGCTCTTGTGTTGAATGATTACAACGGCGTTGCCTTTGAGCTTGCTTTGGCCGACGCTCAAAAAAAAATTAAAGAAATACAAGACAAGATAGACGCCAACTTAAAAAGGCAAGAGGGCATTTATCATCCCGAAAAAAGCAAGAAACGAATTATAAAGGAGTTGAAGCCTGACTTGCTTGAGTCGGCCGAAAAAATCGCCCTTTACAAAAACGATTCTGAAGCCCTTTTTGAAGCCGGCGAGGAAGCCGAAAAGCAAGGCCTTTATTCAAGGGCTTATGAAAAGCAAGCCGCCACGGCAAAAATCAACGCTGTGGTCGGCGGAAAAATTTCTTTTTTTGGAGACTACGTTTGCGCCAATGTTGAGCTTGTTGTTTATCCAGGCGCGAAAAAGATAGCGTCCGCCATGGAAGTCGGCTCGCTTTCTCAAATAAGCGTCGTGGCGGAAAATTTGGCCTTTGAACTTTTGCCCAAAATTGCCAACGGCCTTCCTGTTGAGATTGACTTTAGCGTAAATCCAAAAGAGGCGCTCGTCAACGCCGTTTTGACAATAGACAACATTGTGTACGACCCTATGCCCGAAAAGGCTGTGGTAAGCTCGGGCTTCCATTCGATTTCGGTGGAGGCCGACAATTACGCCAGAGAAACTTTTGTCTACAATTTTTCCGGCAGGAGCCGTTTTTTTGTCGATGTTAACTTTAAGGAAAAGTCGGAAGGTTCCGTCAAGCTTGTTTTGAGCAAATTTGTTCCAGGCGATTTGTTTTTTGACGGAAAGTATGTCGGCCCTTCGTCCAAAACTGATTATGTTGACGTTCCTCTTAAGGTCAACGGAGACACAGTTTTTGGCTATTTTGAAAGTCCTTTGGTCGACAAGCGGCATCCAGAAAATACTCATGATGAAATTATGTTCATGCAAATTCCCAGAAACCTTATGGTTGACGGAAACGAACTGCAAGCCCGCGTGAAGGTTTTTGACGTCAGCAAGAACATAGATAGAAGGCGCAAAATGATGTATCTTTCGTACAGCGCCTTGATACTTTCTTTGCCGTTTTTGTTTTATACATATGGACGCTTCACAACATATCAAAGGGGCGTTCAAACTTCTTATGGGCAAGTTTCAAGGGAGGAGTACGAAAAGTACAGAGTCATGTCCTTGGCCGGAACGGGAATAACGGCGGCTTGCGCGGTTTGGTTTGTTTGCGAATTGGTCGCTTACTTGGTCGCGGTTGACAGAACGCTTCCGCCAAAAGCCAAGAAGATTAGGCCGTCAACCTTGCGCAAAATGGACAACGCAAGACGGCTTGAAGCCGTCCAAAAAATTATGGAAGACGAGGCCGCGGCTCTTGCTCCGTATATGCCAAAAAAGGAAGAGCCTGACGCCGCGTCAAGTGAAGAAAAAACGCTTGGTCCGGAACTAAAGGACCAGGACAGTCAATAATTGGAGAACGAACGCTGATGAAAACATCTTTTGCTGATAAATTGAAAGGCCTCTTTGCCGGCCGCGCCGCGCAAAACGAGGAGTTCTTTGACGATTTGGCCGACGCCTTGATCGAGGGCGACATCGGGGCCAAGCTTTCGATGGAATTGATTGACGCGCTTGAAAGCGAATGCAAAAAAGAAAAAGTCTACGACCAAGACAAAATAATCTCAAAACTTAAGGAATCCCTTATTCCCTATGTAAAAGGAGTCGGCTTTAAGCCGCAAGAGGGCAAGACCAACATTTGGATGCTCTTGGGCGTCAACGGAGTGGGGAAGACTACAAGCGCCGCAAAAATTGCTTTGCTTCAAAAAAACGCCGGAGTTCAAAACCTTGTCCTTAGCGCGAGCGACACCTTTAGGGCTGCGGCGGTGGACCAACTTTGCATGCACGGAGACAAATTGGGAATCCGCGTTGTGGCGCATCAAATGGGAAGCGATCCTGCCGCCGTTGTTTTTGACGCGGCGGAATCCGTTTCTTCCAAAGGTGGAGGGCTTGTAATAGCCGACACGGCCGGCCGCCTTCACAACAAGGAAAACCTTGTGCGCGAACTTGAAAAAATCGACCGAATATGCGCTCAAAAGGCGAGCGAAGGCTGCTACAAAAAGCTTTTGGTCCTTGACGCTACGACAGGGCAAAACGCCTTGCGGCAAGCCGAAGTCTTTAATCAGGCGGTCGGCGTTGACGCTATAGTCTTGACAAAATACGATTCAAGCGCAAAAGGCGGAATCGCCATAACGATTGGAAAGGAGATGAACATTCCTGTGGCCTTTGTTTGTACTGGCGAAGGCTACGGCGACATCGCAAGCTTTGACGCCGAAAAATATTTGAACGAGTTTTTGGGAATTTGATTTTGAGGTTTTTTAGGTTCATTTTGACAGCGCTTGTCCTCTTTGCCTTTTGTCCTTTTGCCATTTTTTGCCAAGAGGAAATTCCTGTGGAGGAAACGCTTCCTCAGGAAGAAAACGAGTTGATCGCGGAGGATGAAGTTGTCCAAGAGAGCGAGCTGCCAAAAGAAGAGAAGGAGCCAGAAAAAGTTTACCTTTCTTTTGTCGATTCCGTAAAAAAAATCAGGCTGCTTGAGACTGACCAAGATTATTTTACGGCAAGGCAAACTCCGTCGCAAGGAAGACAGCTTGTAAGCTATGCTGACGGAAAGTTTCAGAGGCGTTTTTACGACAATGACTTTAGGCTTGAAAAAGTTGAGTATTGGAAGCAGGGCTCGACCAGCGCGCAAAGCGTTGTGGAAAAGCTCCTTGTGTTCAATCCTGAAAACGCTTGGGGAGTCCATTCCGTATTTGAAAAAAATTACGCAAAGCAATATGAAAAGCGCAGCTTTTATTTTTCCGACGGAAGGCTAAAGTCTGAGAGGAAAAATTATTTTGACCAAGACGGAAATCTTTTGTCCTTTGACGCTATTTCCATTAAATACGACAAGGCTTTGCGCGCCGTTCAAGAGCGAGTCCAAAAGTATAATGTTGAAAAAAAGAGCGTAAAACTTTTTAGCGACGAAATCCGCAACACAAAATACAACGGAAAGGTTTTGGAAGAGACCTCTTATTACAAAAATTCTATTTTGCGCGTAAGGACGATTTATCAAAACTTTGACAAAGGCGATTATGTCCGAGCCACATATTTTGACGGAGGAATAATCGTCAGGGATTTTTACCGCGAAAACGTCAAAGTGGATTCGACAATTGTAAATGGGGGCTTGCGTGAAAATTAAAGGCGGCCTTTCATGGATTTATTACGTGGCCAAGCGCTTTTCTTTGGTTGACCGAAAAGGCGCCGGCTCCCTTTCGTTTAAACTTTCGACTTTGGGAATTTGTTTTGGCGTGATGACTTTGATAATCGTCATCAGCGTTATGAACGGATTTCAGCGGGAGTTCATCGACGCGATTATGGAGGTGTCGTCATTTCATGTAAGGGCGGAGGCCAATTTTGAGCGCAAGGACGAGCTTAAAAAGTTTTTAAAAGAAAATCCGCGCGTCTTGTGCTTTCAAGAATTTATCGAAAGCGAATGCCTTGCCGTTGGCCCAAACGGAAAGCAGGCGGCGGCCTTGGTCCGCGGCTTGGAGAGCGATGTTTTTGAGAGCGACAAGGGCTTTGCAAAAGAAATAAGGATTTTGCGGGGAGACTTTGACCTTGCCGCTGACGGAGCGGCTGCTGACGGCAAGGCTTCCGTAGCGCTTGGCTCGACCTTGGCCAGAAGCCTTGGCGCAAGGGTGGGCGACACTGTCAGCCTTTACGCGCTTGGCTCGAACAAGCCCTTGTTGCAAGCCTTTAACGAAAAAAAAGACTTTGTCGTCGCCGCGATTTTTATGACAGGCTACGCCGACATAAACCAAACATTCGCATACGTCAACATTAATTGCGCGGATTTTTTTGCCGGCTGCGAACATTCTTTTGGAATTAAGTTGAAAAAATCGTCCTCGGATTCCGCCTTGCTGCACGAAATTGAAAAAGTCTTTCCGCAAGCCAAGGCCAAATCATGGCAGGAATACAACCGCAGTTTCTTTGGCGCCTTGCGGGTCGAAAAAAATATGCTCATGCTCTTGGTCCTTTTGATTTTTGTCGTCGTGGCCATAAACATTTTCAACTCAATGAGGCGCATAGTCTTTGAGCGCCGTTTTGAGATTTCTACGCTTAGCGCCTTGGGCGGAAAAATTTCTTCGATAAAAAACATTTTTGTAATGCGCGGCTTTTTGACTGGCCTTAGGGGAGCGGTTCCCGGCTTGCTCTTGGGAATGTTTTTTTGCGTCAACATAAAAAGCGTTTTCGCGCTTTTGTCCAAAGCAATTTTTTGGCTTCAGTACTTGGCGCTTCTTGTTGTTTCTCCCAAGGACGCGGCCGCCGTCGCGCAAAACCCCATGTTCGCAGTTTACGGAAACATTCCCGCAAGGATGTACGCCGGCGAAATCTTTTTTATCACTTTGTTTGGAATCCTTTCGGCCGTAATTTCTTCATGGCTTGCAAGCCGCGAAGTTTTGAACGCCGCCATTTCGGAGGTGCTGCATGACGAATGAAATTTTGACGATAAAAAATCTTTGCAAGGAATACGTGACCCAAAGCGAGCGGCTTTGCGTTTTAAAAGGCCTCAACTTGTCTGTCCAAAAGGGCGAGCGGGTTTGCGTCATCGGCCAAAGCGGAAACGGAAAGAGCACGCTTTTGAACATTGTCGGCGGAATCGACGCGGCTACAAGCGGCTCTATTGTAGCCGGCGGCCGCGAAATCACAAAGCTTGGCGAGGAAGAGCTTACCGAATACCGAGCGCGCTTTGTAGGCCTTGTCTTTCAGTTTCACCACTTGCTAAAGGACTTTACCGCCTTGGAAAACATTTTTTTGCCGGCCTACATGGCTGGAGTTCCAAAAGCGGCCGCGATGGACAAGGCCAAAAAACTTTTGGCCGACGTCGGCCTTTTTGACCGCGGCTCGCACTTGCCGTCGGAACTTTCGGGCGGAGAGCGGCAGCGGGTCGCCGTTGCCCGCGCGCTTGTAAACGATCCCGAGCTTATTTTGGCCGACGAGCCTACGGGAAACCTTGACCCCGCCAATTCGGCGATGATTAGCGACTTGCTCTTTGACATGACAAGCCGCTACAACAAAACTCTTTTGCTTGTGACCCACGACATGGCCTTGGCAAAAAAAGGCCAAAGCCTTTACGAAATGAAGGACGGAGTTTTGCATAAAAAATGAATTTTAAGTCTTCGTTTTTGTTCGCAAAAAGAATTCTCTTTCCCAAAAGCGGCCGCTCGTCAATCGCGACAAAAAGCCTAGTAGGCTCGTTCTAGTGCATTGGCAATTCATTGATACCCCTTGTGGATGTGCTGACTGTCTCAAACGGAATGATAGAAGGAATCACCGGCCGCCTTATCTCTCTTTCGTCTTCGCATTTGGAAGCCGTTTGCTTTGAAAAAAAGCCCGAGAGCCTTGACCGAGCGCAAAAAGCCGCGCTTGAAATTCCAAAAGTTTCGGCTGCCTATCCAATGATAAATTTTTCGGCTTTGGCCACCGCCAATTCAAAGCGTTGCGGAGTTTCTGTCCGCGCGATTCCGGCGGATGTCTTTAAAAGCTTGACAAGCTACAAGGAACTTTACGAAGCAAAGGACGGTTCGCTCCAAGATTTTAGCGACGACAAAAACGGAGTGTTGATCGGGCAGGGCATAGCCGAAAAATTAAATCTCAAGGCCGGCGACAAAATTCGAGTTGTTTTAGTTTTAAAAAACACTGGCCTTGGACTTACGCCTTCCGTAAAAACATTCACTGTCGCTGCAACCGTTTCTTGCGGCTACAGGGAGCTGGACGCGCTTTGGCTTTTTATGCCTTACGGGCAGGCAAAAAAACTTTCGATGCAAAGCGACGCGACCTTCTCCTTGATGTGCGAAGTCCAAGATCCCTTTTCAAAAGACCTGCCCAAAATTCAAGGAGCGCTAAAAAATTGCCTGGGGCAAAATTGGCGCGTCTTTCGCTGGGACGAGCTGAACAGGAGCCAATACGAAAATTTTTCCTCAACAAAAATACTCTTGATTTTTATACAGCTTTTGATTGTGCTTGTAGCCGCGGTGAACATTTCAAGCGCTCTGATTATGCTTGTCCTTGAGCGCCGCCGCGAAATCGCAATCTTAAAGGCCTTGGGCGCCTCTCCAAGAGGCGTTTCGCTGTCGTTTTTGATGACCGGCTTTGCTTGCGGCGCGGGCGGCTTGCTATTGGGTCTTCCGCTGGGCCTTTTGTTCAGCGTCAACATCAACGCTATCATCCGCTTTACAGAAAAGGCGCTCAATTATATTTTGAGGGGTTTGTATTTTTTTGCGAACAATGATATAATTAATTTTAGGCAGATTCACCTATTGGACGAGGAATACTATCTTAAAGTCATTCCCATAAACATTCCATTCGGCGATTTGTTTTTAATTGGAGTTGCGACCCTTTTGCTTTCGCTTGCGGCAAGCGTATTGCCCGCGGGCAAGGCCGGCAAGGAAAGGCCGCTTGATACTTTGCGAAATTCGAGGTGATTTATGCTTTGCGACATGTGCCACAAAAACCAAGCGATTATTTATGTGGAACAGACAAATCGCCTGGGCGTTAAAAAAATAAATTTGTGCAGGGAATGCGCCATCGCTTGCGGAATCTCTCCCGAAAGCCAAGAAATCGACAGGCAAATCGGCTCCTTGTTCAAGCAGTTGCGCCAAGACCGCCGCGACCAGCTTTTAAAGAACGACCGCGCTTGTCCTGTTTGCGGCCGCCTGCGCTCAGAGATTATTTTGACAGGAAAGCTTGGCTGCCCTGAATGCTATTCCATCTTTAAGTCGGAAGTCAACGATTATTTTACCGAAAGAAAAATCGCCTTTCCTTACGCGGGAACCATGCCCAAGCGCCTTGCCAATTTCCGTTCCGCCCTTACTGACAGAGTGATAATAAGGGACAAGTTGGACGCCGCGATTAAAAACGAAGACTATGAAAAGGCGGCCTTTTACAGAGACTACTTGCGCGCGATAGAAAAAAAGTCTGTCGCGGCCGAAAGCGACGGCGAAAATGATTGAAGAAAAGCGCTCGGTGGGCGACGCTTGGTACGCCGCTCCCGGAGACGATGACGACGTCGTTCTTTCGACCCGCGTCCGTCTTGCAAGAAATTTGGCCAATTTTCCCTTTCCCGAAAGCTGCGACGACGACGAGGCAGTCCGCATTCAAAACATTATTTTTGACGCCTTTAACCATTTTCCTAACGGCGACGCCTACCAAAGCGTTCCTTTGGCGGTGGTGGAGCCGCTGGGCGCCAAAATTTTGTCGGAGCGCGGCTTGTTCGAAAACAATTTTGGAACAGGCCTTGTCATGCGCTTGGACGGAATTTCCAGCTGCCTCATCAATTGCGTCGACCATGTCCGCATCGCAAGCTTTTCGCCGGGCCTTGCGCTAAACGCCGCCTATTCTTCGTCGCGCGACGTTGACAGCCAGTTGCAGGAGCGGGTCCAGTTCGCCGCAAGCTACGATTTTGGCTATTTGACGGCCAACGCCTTGGATTCAGGCAGCGGAATGAAGGTTTCGGTTAAAGTCCATCTTCCTTCGATGTCTTATGCGGGAAAAATTCCCGAACTGATAAAAATGGCCGACAAAAAGGGCTTTGTGGTCACCGCTTGCTACGGAAGCGGAAGCAAGGCCGGCTCCTCCTTGGGCTCCTTTTATCAAATTTCATCGGCCCAATCTGTCAGCGGAAACGAAATCGACCAATTGGCGGCCCTTATTTCGTTCGCCAAAAATATTTGTGAAAGCGAACGCAAGTTTCGGCTGGATTATGCCGATAATAAAGTGACCGCTGTCCGCGATTCCATTTTGCGCGCTTTCGCAGCCGCAAGGTTTTGCGTTCTGATGGAGCTCCGCGAGTCGATAGAAATCGTTTCCAACGTCAAGTGGGGCCTTGATTTAGGCTACATCAAAGGGGCCAAAGACTTTGAGCTTTCGTCGCTTTTGTATCGCGCCCAAAGCGGTCATTTGGGATTTTTGCTCAAGACGGGAAACTTTAAGTTTGAAAACGATGTCGCTGACAACGACGAGCTTAAGGAACAACGCTTGCGGGCAATAATAGTTCAAGACGCATTTAAAAATCTTTCGTTTGAGATTTAAAAGGAAGTTTTGTTTATGAAATCTTTTTCACCGCGCGCGCAAAGGTTGATTGTAGCCCTCGCTCAGGACGAGGGAAGAAAAAGCGGAGCCTCCCAGCTCTTGCCCGAGCACTTGATGCTTGCCCTTGTTAAAAACGCCGACGGAATTGGATACGCTATCCTTAACATTCTTAAAGTGAACGTTTTGACTTTTCAGCTTGAATTGGAAAAATCCATTTCGGGAGGAACGGTCCACGCAGGCGACTTTTCGGAGCTGCCGCCCAGCCGCCGCCTCTTGACCTTGTTCGAGTCCGCCGAATACGAGGCGCGCTCGATGAGAAACAATTACATAGGAACAGAGCATCTTCTTTTGGCCGCCGTCCGCGAAAACGCGAGCGTAACTTGCCGCTACTTTGAGCGGGCCGGAATTTCTTTTGAGACAACCCGCGAGGCGGCTTTTGAAGCCCGCGAAAGAGTCCAGACTTCCGCCGGAAGCAGCGCCAAGGGCGGCGACGCCGACTTTAAGCGCATGATGGGCGGAGAGCGGCAGTCGGACCGCAATTCTTACGACCGCCAAGTGGCAGGAGTCGGCTCTGAACAGCGGGGCAAGCGCGAAGGATTTTTAAAAAATTATTCCCGCGATATTACCGAAATCGCCATCAAGGGCTTGGCCGATCCTGTCGTCGGCCGCAAGACCGAGATTGACCGCGTAGTCCAAATACTTTCGCGCAGGACAAAGAACAATCCGCTTTTGATAGGAGAGCCCGGCGTTGGCAAGACCGCCATCGTAGAAGGTTTGGCCGCGCGAATCGCGACGGCGAACGTTCCCTACAACCTGCTCAAAAAGCGCGTCCTGACCTTGGACTTGACCGCCCTCATCGCTGGAACAAAGTACCGCGGCGAATTTGAGGAGCGCATGAAGCGCTTGATGAAGGAAGTTCGCGAAGACAAAAACATCATTTTGTTCATAGACGAAATTCATACGATTATTGGAGCGGGCGGCCCCGAAGGCTCGCTTGACGCTTCAAACATTCTTAAGCCGGCCCTTAGCCGTGGCGAGATTCAAATCGTCGGAGCCACAACAATCCGCGAATACCGCCGCTACATGGAAAAAGACGCGGCGCTTGCAAGGCGCTTCCAGACAGTCTCTGTTGACGAGCCGACTGACGAAGAGTCAGAGCAAATCTTGCAGGGCCTCAAGCCCAAGTACGAAGAATTCCACAACGTCCGCTACAACGACCAAGTTATTCCTTCGATCATAAAATTTTCGCGCCGCTATTTGACAGACCGCTTTTTGCCGGACAAGGCCATCGACATTTTGGACGAGGCCGGCGCCCAAAAGAAAATCGCCGAAGGAAACCGCCCCGCGGAGCTTGACGAATTGGAGCGCCGCATTGACGCTCTTGGCCAAGAAAAAACCGCTTTGGTCAAGACGCAAAACTACGAGCGAGCCGCGGAGGTTCGCGACAAGGTTTTGGAACTCAAGGAGCGCCTTGAGGCCTTTAAGACGGAATGGAAAAACAAAAACGGCGCTTTTGTAAAAGAAGTCGGCGTAAAGGACATTTGCGTGATCATAAGCCAAATGACAGGCATTCCCGCCGAGCAGCTTAGCGACGACGAAAAATCCCGCCTGCTTAAAATGGAAGCAGAGCTACACAAGAGCGTCATCGGCCAGGACGAGGCCATCAAGGCGATCGCCTCCGCCGTGCGCCGAAGCCGCTCTGGAATCTCAAGCCCCAAGCGGCCCACAGGCTCCTTTATTTTCTTGGGGCCGACAGGCGTCGGAAAAACCCAGCTTGCCAAGTCTTTGGCAAAATTTTTGTTCGGAACCGAAGACGCCCTTATCCGCCTGGATATGTCAGACTACATGGAAAAGCACAACGTCAGCAAGATGGTCGGATCTCCTCCGGGCTATGTCGGCTTTGAGTCGGGCGGCCAGCTTACCGAGCAAGTTCGAACGCATCCGTATTCCGTCGTTTTGTTTGACGAAATCGAAAAGGCGCATCCCGAAGTTTTCAATCTTCTTTTGCAGATTTTGGAAGAAGGAGAGTTGGTCGACTCGCTTGGCCACAAGATTAACTTTAGGAACACAATTATAATCATGACCAGCAACGCGGGCGCCCGCGAAATCACGCAAGAGGGAAGGGTCGGCTTTTCAAACGCGGCCGGCGGTGTGATTCCATACGAGGAAATTAAGAGCAACGCGATGCAGTCAATCAAAGAGTTCATGCGGCCTGAATTGCTCAACCGCATCGACGACATACTTGTATTTGACGCTCTAAGCCGCGAGCAAGTAAGCCGCATTTTGGACTTGCAAATCGCCGAGCTCAACGGCCGCCTTGCCGAAAATTCCGTCAAGCTTAAGATAAACAAAGCAGCCCGCGACTACCTTATCGACAAGGGCTTTGACCCCAGCATGGGCGCGCGCCCGATGCGCCGCTTGATTCAAAAGGAAATCGAAGACCCGCTTTCGCTTTTGATGCTGGAAGGAAAAGTCGCCGACGAGGCGACGGTCGACTGCGACGGAGAGGCGCTTGTCGTAAAAGCCAAAAAGGCCAGGGCATCCAAAAAGCCCGCCCTTGAAGGCGCGCCTGTTTGACATAAGATTTTTTGGGAGGAAGAATCATGGCAAAAATAGAATTCTCTGACTTTGGAAAAAAACTCACCGGCGAGTCGGGCATACTTCAACTGATGGACGACATCGGAAAGCCCCTGCCGGCCGGAGTCAAGCCCTACCGTTTGGGCGGCGGAAATCCCGCCCGCATTCCGCAAGTCGAAAAGCTTTACCGCGCCCGAATGGAAAAAATTCTTAGCCACAAGGACGACTTTGAAAAGCTCATCGGCCTTTACGACAGTCCGCAGGGGCGAGTCGAGTTCATCGAATGCGTCGCCGAATATCTTTCAAAAACTTACGGTTGGAAAATCGGACCGGAGAACGTCGCCATCACTAACGGAAGCCAAAGCGCCTTCTTTTACATCTTCAATCTTTTGAGCGGAACTTTTTCCGACGGAAAGAAGTCTTTCAAAAAAACAATCGTTCTTCCCCTGGTTCCCGAATACATAGGGTACGCCGACCAGGGAATCGAGCGCGGCCAGTTTGTCGGAATTCCTTCGACTTGCAAATACGAAAAGGACAGAACTTTTAAATATCACGTTGACTTTGACGCGCTCGAAAAATACATGCAAAAGCATTCCAATGTCGGCGCCCTTTGCGTCAGCCGGCCGACAAACCCCACCGGCAACGTCTTGACCGACGACGAAATCAAGCGGCTTTCAAGCATCGCGCGCAAGTTCGACGTTCCATTGATGATAGACAACGCCTACGGCCTTCCGTGGCCGGACATCATCTTTACCGACGACGCTGCCCCTTACTGGGATTCAAACGTAATCCTTTCGATGAGCCTTTCAAAAATCGGACTTCCGTCTTTGCGCGCCGGCATTATCGTGGCCGACAAAAAAATCGTCAAGGCCGTCGGCAACATTAACGCCATCGCAGCCCTTGCAAGCGGAAGCGTAGGGCAGGCCATCGCCGCTCCCCTTATCAAAAGCGGAACTTTGATTGAATGCGCCAAAAAATATGTTCGCCCCTTTTACCAAAAAAAGTCTGTGGCCACACAAAAGGCCATTCACAAGCTTTTTGAGGGAACAAACTACTATGTCCACAAGAGCGAAGGCTCGATTTTTCAGTGGCTTTTGATGCCCGACCTTAAAATCACCACGATGAAATTCTACCACGAGCTAAAAAAGCGCGGCGTGATTGTCGTTCCAGGCGAATACTTTTTCTTTGGATCGGCCGCCGACAAAAGCCTTCCGCCGGTGGAGGAGCACCCGCACTATTCAAAGTGCCTGCGCCTCAACTACGCGGGCGACCAAAAAGAGACCGAGGGCGGCCTAAAAATCATCGCGGAACTTTACAAAAAGTACAGCTGAGATGAGCGCTTCCCGGGCTTGCAAAAAGTCCGGGCTTTTTTTCTTGCCCAAGTCAGTTTTTTGCGCTAGAATAATAGAATGAACAAAGAATTTTTACCATACGACATTGTAAGGAACAACGCGCTTAAATTGGCCCACAAAATCTACAAGGAAGGCTTTGTGCCCGACGTTCTCTATTGCTCGCTTAGAGGCGGCGCCTACATGGCCAATGTCATAAGCGAATACTTTAAGATTGTCCGAAAGGAAGGGCACCCTGTCTTGTACGCCGCGGTCGTCGCGCGTTCCTACACCGACGTGCGAGCCAACACAAAGCTTATGATTGACGGCTGGACCTATCCGCCCGAGCGCCTTAGGCCTGGCGACAAAATCATGCTTGTCGACGACATCTTTGACACAGGAAACACAATCAACGCGCTCACTGAAATTCTTCTTGACCGCGGAATCCCAAGGAACGACATCAAGGTCGTCGTCCACGACTACAAGCATTTTTCTTACAGGGAACAGCAGCCTATCATTCCCGACTACTGGTGCCGCAAGTTTGAGATTACCAAGCCCGAGGAAGACCTTTGGATCCACTACATGAGCCACGAGTTGGTAGGCCTTAGCAAGGAAGACTTGGAGCAAAACTACTTTAAGCAAGATCCTGAACTAAAAGAAGTTTTGGATGTTTTGGCAAAAAAATAACCTAAGAAGATAATTATGAAAAAAATATTTTTTGCAGCGATTTTTTGTATTGCCCAATTTGCGCTGTTTGCCGAAGTGACGGTTGTCAATCCCGCTCCTGGCGCTTACGCAAATTTGCAAGCCTTGGTTTTGGAATCAAACGCAGGCGAAGAAGTTTATTATTCTTTTTCGGGAACCGATCCCTTGGCGCAGGGCTTTGCATACGACGGGCCGGTTGTCCTTGACGTGACGGGAAACGTTGAGCTTCGCGTTGTCAGCGTGGACCAAAACCAAAATCGCAACGAGCAAAAAATTTATTTTTCTGTCGAGCCCGCTCAATCCCAAAACGAGGAGCAGGCGGCTTTCTTAAAGTCTCTTGAAACCGGCCCTTGCTTTGACTTTGTGGCAGGCCAAAAAATTCAAGTTCCTTTTTCGCTTAATTACTCTTTTTTTCAAAACAAGAATTTTGAAAAGGGCCGCGAGATTTCTGTTTCAAAAAACGCCACGATGGAACGTTTTGTTCCAATCAATATTAGCGACGGAGCGAATGTTTGGCGCTATGTGATAAGAATCCTTCCTGCCGAAGCGGGTGTCCTTACAAAAAGGGACGCTCCCTTTGAGGCAAAAGATTGGGCAACCCTTGTCTTTACAGACCAAAAGAAAATGTATTCCCTTGACGGCGACTGGTGGCAGGCTGCCGGAAAAGCCGTTGAGATTGACAGAAGCAAAGACAATTTTGTCTATTGCCAAAGCGTAGATTTTTCTTCCGAAAACTCCATAGAAAAATTTTCTTTGCCCGCAAAGCCTGTCCTAAAGGCCGAACGGGATTATGACGGTTGCCTTGTAATTACCGCGCAAGGAAAGAACGGCGAGCAGTTTGAGCTTGCATCTTCGTCGCTTTCAACAAGCAAATTAATTTCGCAAGGAATGTTCAAGAAACTTGTATTGGACACTTTTCCCGGCGACAAAATTGAGGGCCGCCTTGCGGTGGATGTTTACTGCGAGCAAGTTTACCAAGGCGTTTTGTACATTGACGTTTTGGTAAACCGCTCGACGCCGCCCGCGCCCAAAATTATTTCGAGCGCAAAAAGCTCTTACGCGCGCGACGAAGTTCGCGTTTGCGCCCAATTGGATCCTAAGGTAAAAATCTTTTATTCAATCTCCAATCCAATTTCAATAGAGCCGTCCTTTGAGCCGGTCGCTTTGGAAAGCCTAAAATTTGTTCACGGCGACTACGATTTGTACAAGGGCCAAAGCATAACGCTTTTTGGCGACACAGAAAGAATTCTTGCCTACCAAGTCTTGTTCTATTCGCAGGACGAAAGCGGCATAAAGAGCGCCACGTCTGAATATCAAGTCATCATCGACAAGTACAACTATTACGTCGACCCCGCGTCGCAAGCCCAGGAGCAGGACGGAACTCCATTCGCTCCCTTTAAGGACTTGTCGCGCCTTTCAAAAATTGTGGGCAAAAATAATTTTTCCCGCTTTTTTATCAAGGGAACTGTGGCGCTCAATCCTGGCGAAGTTTCGATAAACAACAATGTCGAGTTTTGTGGAATCGACGAAGCGCATATCGTCGTTCCCGCAAATTCGGCGCTTGCTGTAAAGAACGCGGGCCTTTACTCGCAAAATATTTTTTGGGAAAAGGTTGAGCCGCCTTCGGTTACAAAAAAACTGCGCGCGGTCGCAAAAGCGTTGACAAACCTCTTTATCTTTGAGCATTCGGCCGCTACGTTCAAAAACTGCCAGGCCGTGGCGCGCTTTTCGGGAGACGGCCGTGTCTTCAATTGCTCGTCGTCAACCTTGAGCCTGGACTCTACAGGCGTTACAAGTGAGGCGCAAGGCTATTCTTGCGTTTTGGCTTCTACCGGAAACTCAAAGATAATCGTAAAAAACTCAAGGCTCTTGTGCATTGCTGACACGGCCGTCGATCTTTCGCTCAACGGCGGCTCCTTGGACTTTGACAACAACTTTGCGCAAATTACAGGCCGAATGGGCCGGCCCGCTGAGTTCATCGATTGCTCAGTCCGCTTGGTAAACAACAAATTTACCGCGGACACGCAAAACAAGACTGCGGATTACAAGAGCGTATACACGGCCGGAAAGACCGCCTTTACCGAAGACAAGGGAAACATTTACAAATGATTGCAGTTGGCTTTGACGAGGCGGGCAGGGGTCCCCTTGCAGGCCCTGTTTGCGCCGCCGCGGTGATTTTGCCGCCCGACTTTCCTGTGGAACTATTGAACGACTCAAAAAAGCTTTCCGAAAAAAAGCGCTTGGCGGCCGAAGTTGTCATAAAGGAAAAAGCCTTGTGGGGCCTTTCTTTTGTTGACCATAAAACAATCGACAAGATGAACATTCTTAGGGCCAGCCTTTACGCGATGAATCTGGCCTTTGACGACCTTCTTGCAAAAAAAGACGAATGGATTAAAAAAAATGGCCTTGGCGCGGCCGATTATGCTTTGGAAAAATTAGAAGGAATTGCCGACGGAACCTTTG
Source organism: Treponema sp. (assembly GCA_017551705.1). Taxonomy (GTDB): domain Bacteria; phylum Spirochaetota; class Spirochaetia; order Treponematales; family Treponemataceae; genus Treponema_D. Next base: position 4,694 of record JAFZLA010000060.1, on the reverse strand, counting down.
TTCCCGAAGTGCAAATAAACTGCCAGGCCGTCGTAAAGGCCGACGCAAAGTATCCGCAAGTTATGGCGGCCAGCATTTTGGCCAAGACCGCCCGGGACCGCTTTATGGTCCAGATGGACAAAAAGTATCCGGGCTACGGCTACGCCAAGCACAAGGGCTATCCGACAGCGGCGCACAAGGCCGCCTGCCGCGAGCTGGGCCCAAGCCCAATTCAAAGATTGTCCTTTACTTATTAGTTCGCTTTGAGACCACGTGGATGCGGCCGGTGCGTTTGGGCGCGTTGGGGTCGACAGGGCGGGCGTCGGGATCTTCGGCCTTTTTCTTGTAGACTTTCTTTCCCGCAACGCCGGCCGCGCCGTATTTTGCTTCTTTTGCAGCTTTCTTTTCGGCGCGGAGCTTGTCGCGCTCCTTTTTGTTCTTTTGAATGAATTTAAGGGATTCGTCCAAGCCGCCAAAGAACTTTTGCATGTCTTCTTCAAAGACGGCTATTTGGTGGCGGTCGCGCTCAATGCCTTCCTTTCCGTTCTTGCTTTCTACAATCTGCAAAAATACGTCGCCCGTTCGGTTTTCCTTTACGTTAAAAAAGTATGAGCGATTGGCCAATGTTACTTGTGTTGTGTATAGTTCTCCGCGAATTCCCATAATTTCCTCCTAACTATACCGCTATTCGGCGAGCCCTATGCGAGCGCGAATGTTGCGGCTCATGCGGCGCTACAGCGATTTTGGTTAGTTTGCAGTTAATTTTGCCGCTACCTTCCCTGTATTGTTGGGATTTTCTTTAATTTAGCGCAAAGCAAAAAAAAACGCAAGAGAAAAATAAAGTCTTTCTATAAAATTTTGCTTGCATTTTTGGGCCGCATGATTTATAATGAATAAAATAAAACTTCAGGAGATTTGCTGCTATGCAAAAAAAGATATTTGTTGACGGAATGTTTGACGATGCTGTTGCCGGAAAAGTAGGCGCGGCTGTAAAGGCTGTGGCCGGCGTTACGGAATGTGTGGCAGATCCCGCTAAATCTCAGGTAAAAGTTGACTTTGACGAAGGCGCGGCCGGAGTCGAAGACGCGATCAACGCGGCAATAGCAAGCGCCGGCGTTACTGTGCTTGGCTAATTTCTTTCCCAGTTTATGGTTTTAACAATATTTAAGAACTTTAATGTTCTTGACAAATTCTTCAAAAATAATTAAAATCTTTAATTATTTTTAATTTTTTAGGAGAATTGATTATGGGAAAGACAATCGCTCAAAAGATTTTTGAAAAGCATCTTTTGGAAAAACCTTTTAAGGACACTTACATCCTCAAGTTAGACAGAGTGTTCTGCCACGAAATCACGACCCCCATCGCCATCAACGACCTTTGCGAGCGCGGAATGGACCGCGTTTTTGACAAGACAAAAATCAAGGCCGTAATAGACCACGTCACTCCAGCCAAGGACTCAAAGACCGCCACGCAGGAAAAAATCCTCCGCGACTGGGCGGCCCGCAATGACATCAAGGACTTTTTTGACATCGGTTGCAACGGCGTATGCCACGCGATTTTTCCCGAAAAGGGCTTTGTCCGCCCCGGCTACACCGTCATCATGGGCGACAGCCACACTTGCACCCACGGAGCCTTTGGCGCTTTTGCCGCCGGCGTTGGCACAACAGATTTGGAAGTCGGCATCTTAAAGGGCGTTTGCTCGTTCAAGGAGCCCAAGGCCATCAAGTTTGTTTTGAACGGAACCCTTAAGCCAGGCGTTTACGCCAAGGACGTGATTTTGTTCCTCATCTCCAAAATCGGAGTGAACGGAGCCACAAACTGCGTCGTAGAATTTACCGGTCCTGTCGTTGACAACTTTGGCATGGAAGAGCGCATGACCATTTGCAACATGGCTGTTGAAGCCGGCGCCACAAGCGGAATCTGCTTCCCCGACCAAAAGACTGTGGACTACCTTTGGGAATTCATCAAGGACGAATACAAGAGCAAGGAAGACGCGCTTGCCGACTACGCGCAATGGAAGAGCGACGACGACGCGCAATACGAAAAGGTTTTGACATACGACCTCAGCGACTTGCAGCCGCTTGCCACGGTGGGCTACAAGCCCGACCAAGTAAAGCCTGTCGCCGAGCTTGGCGGAACCAAGGTAGACCAAGTTTACATCGGGTCTTGCACCAACGGCCGCATCTCGGACTTGCGCGTAGCCGCCGAAGTCCTTAAAGGAAAGCATTTGGCCGCCGGCGTTCGCGGCATCGTAAGCCCTGCCACGCCCAAGATTTACAAGATGGCGCTTGACGAAGGCATCATCTCGATTTTTATGGACGCGGGCTTTTGCGTCACAAATCCAACATGCGGCGCCTGTCTTGGAATGTCCAACGGCGTTTTGGCCGAAGGCGAAGTTTGCGCCTCGACCACAAACCGCAACTTTAACGGCCGCATGGGCAAGGGCGGAATGGTTCACCTTATGAGCCCCGCCACAGCGGCCGCCACAGCGATTGCTGGAACGATAACTAATTCACCATTATACCAATAAAAACTAGGAGCGTTTTATGAAACAATTTGGAGGCCCGGTTCTCTTTTTGGACAGACCCGACATCAACACTGACGAAATAATTCCCGCCAAGTATTTGACGGAAAACACAAAGCAAGCCTTAAAGCCTTACCTTTTGGAAGACCTAAAGCTTGACGGCTTTGATTCCAAGACCGACGTGCCCGGAAAAAAAGTCATCGTAACTCGCGAAAACTTTGGCTGCGGCTCAAGCCGCGAGCACGCTCCGTGGGCTTTGGAAGTCAACGGCATTTACGTTGTCGTGGCCGTCAACTTTGCGCGCATATTCCGCCAGAACATGTACAACTGCGGCTTGCTGGCGATTGAGATGGACAAAAAATCCATCGACGACATGTTCCGCACCTTTGCCGAAAAAGACACCGAGTGCAAGATTGTCTTTAACGACGACGGAACCGCCAAGGTAAAGCTTATCGCCGGAAGCCTTTCTAAGAGCTATCCCTTTACGCTTGAAGGCTTTGAAAAGGCCCTTGTCGAAAAAGAAGGCTGGATCGGCTACGCCGACAGCAAGTTCTAAAAATTGCAGCGTCCGAAAGGACGCTGCTCTTGACAGTTTTTCTGATTTTTGATAAATTAGAACAACTACGGCGACTTAGCTCAGTTGGTAGAGCACACGGCTCATATCCGTGATGTCAATGGTTCAATCCCATTAGTCGCTATCAAGGCTTCCGATTTTCGGAAGCTTTTTTTTTAGCGCAGGCTTGCCTTTCCAACCCATGTTCTCTCCCTTAACAAATCCCCAAAACTGCGCTATAATAGTTGCAGGAATACCTATGAACGAAGCCCAGCAAATTTTGTTTATGCAGATACGACTCTTGCGCATTATGGCTCAAAAATGTTCGCTTAGCCTAAAAGAGGCGGCTGAGATTTTTAGGCAATACAATGTTCTGCCCTTTATCCGACAAGGTTTTGGCATTTTTCATGTGGAAGGCGACGAGGCTGTATTTGAGGAAGTAAAGTTGTACTTGCAGTCAAAAGGAGCGTCAGTATGAACAGATTGGAAGAAGGCGCCGTTCTTTATCATGGAAGCTATTGCGTCGTGGAAAAACCGGATTTGTCAAGGTGCGCCATGTTCAAAGATTTTGGACGTGGATTTTACCTTACAAGTTCAAAGGAACAGGCTAAGTCGTTTGCAAAAATTTCCGCGACAAAGGCCAAGTCAAAGGGGTTGATACCATATTCCGAAAAATTTGCCCATGTCTCATTTTTTAAAGTGGTTGGAACTGAAGCGTTGAAAACTTTTGCGTTTGAGACTGCAGATGCGGATTGGCTCCATTGCATTGTCGCGCACAGACGAAGCGGAGCGTTCCCTGAGATTTTAAATTCTATGCAGAGCTATGACGTGATTGGCGGAAAGATTGCCAATGACGACACCAACGCCACAATTCTGACATATATGGGCAATGTGTTTGGCGCGATGGGGAGCGAGCGGGCTGACAAAATGTGCATCAGTCTTTTGCTCCCGGAACGGTTGAAAGACCAGTTTTGTTTTAGAAGCGATAAGGCAATCGCTTCGTTGGAATTCTTAAAAAGCGAAAAGGTCGCGTTGGAGTAGTTATGGAAAGCAAGCCTAGCGATAAAACTTTATTTGCGATGGATTTGACGGCGATGATGGCTGTTGAACAGCTTTCACAAGAAACAAAACAGCCGCAAGAAAAAGTTTTGCTTGACTTTATGGAATCGAACGCGGCAAAAATGCTTTACGACGATTCAACAAAACTATGGTGGGACGGTCCTTCCGCCACCGCGCAAGAGTTCAAGAGCCTTTGATGAGGCTAGAGATTTGAATCCGTTAGGATGTTTTCAATAGTTCCTGTGGTGAATTAAAATGATTATAGTTGAATATGAATACGAACAACGCACAAGAATTGACTACGGTAACGGAACGTTCACGGAATACAACTACGACCCTGCCCGCAGGTGGCTTGACACTATAAAGACCCAAAACAAATGGGGACAGACTTATCAGAACATAAGCTACAGCTTTGACGCTGTGGGCAATGTGCTTGGCTACGAGAACGACTGCCTTGACTCTGTGACCGGCAATTACCGGACAAAGCAAACTTACGGTTACGACAACCTGTACCAGCTGATAAAAGTCGAGGGCGAAACGACATACAATCCGTATCATTCAAGCGCGCCGGAGTTCAAG
>JAFZLA010000059.1 GCA_017551705.1 Treponema sp. | reverse complement strand
TGAATTGCTCCGGAAGCAAGTCGCCTTCCATCCTTGACTTGATTTTGTTCGCTGTTTCCGCGTTCATGGCGTTCTCCTTGCTTGATTTTTAAATCTTTATCGGCGAACGGCCTGAATGTGAATATAAAAAACTCCCATCAACGCCTATTGATGGGAACAGAGAAACCACTATACAAGTCGAAAATGTATAGTGGTTTAAAAAGCAAATAAAGTTTGCAATAATTTTGACAATTCTTTATCTATTAGTGTTCTGTTTGAGAAGAAATTTTGTAGCATCCCTCTATTTTTTCTTTAGTTTCCAGCAAGTGGTTTTTGTCAATGCTTTTTATCCAAGATGAAGCATCGCTTTTATTTTTGTACAAATCCAATAAAAAAGAAATCTCTTCATCTGACAATTCCATAATTTTATTAGAAGCCTCTTCGATTTCTTTGTAATTGTTAAGCACAGTGCTTAGATTGTGTCTATTCAAGTAGTGTTGAATGCTCTTTTCAAACATATACGATTGGTTTATATGTTCAATTCTTGAGCTTTGCTTATTATAAATAAAATATGGAAATTTATATTTGTTTATACCTTCTATGCATGAAAACTTTATATTTCCAAAAAAATCGTATTTCACCCAATGAAATTTTATGACTGCACTATCTTTCATTTCAATTTCTAGTGTATAAATCTCTTCGAAATCTTTTTCCCGAATAATTTTCTTGAATCCAGATACATTTGGATTTTTTAAAATTTCACTTGGTAAATTTTTGGAATAGCATCGAATTACTGAATAAATAGAGTATGACAGAAGTGATACAATTGGAAAAAGTAAAATAAGCATGATTTTTTTATTTATTTTCATAGTTTCTCCTAATAAATATGGGCATCATGCATCATTTGATCAAATTCTTTTATTTCATCGAATGTTTGGATTTTATATTTCTTACGTAAGTCTTTTTGCGATTTATCGTTATATTTAGATGCCCACGATTCAGAATCGCCAATGTCGCCAATATCTTTTATAAGGTTTGACTCCCAGCTTTCATTCAATCTGTCAAAATCAGAATTTATTCCTTTGATTTTTTTTCCAGACAAAATTCTCTTTTCATCATCAAGTTTATCTTTGTCGTTTTGTATTTTAAGAGAATCACCAAAATCATTAAGCAACTTTGAAAAACCTTCGATTTTGAGATTGCTATTGCTGTCAATCTCAAAATCGATAGCCGGTGCTAAAGCATAGCCTGTGACTTTATAATAATTGCCTTCTTCATCTCTGGCTCCATCAAAAGCACCGTAAGCAACAGAATGAGGAGGTATTATCAATGTATCAATCTCATTAGACCTTCCCTCATTCATAGGCTTTTCTAAGCGAGCAACTATATACTTGTCTGTGGAGTTTATAATGTCTCTTCCGTCCGGGTCTGTATACTTGACAGGATTGTTCCCCGCGTAGGCATACAAATCGCCATTGATGTGATTAAACACGCCTCCCATGCCGGGCAGATTCTGGTTATGTTTCTTTGCCTCCTCGTTTGTTGGCGCTTTTGGGATATAATCTCCAAGGGCGGGGTCGGTGGAGATCCACATTGAATACTTGGGGTCCAAGTACCTAGCTCCATAGTAATACAATCCGGTCTCTTCGTCTAGTTCTTTGGCGGTGAACTTGTAAGATGGTTGATTACTCCTTCGAGCCTCTTGACTTTCGACTAATTTGGAGCTATACTTCAAATTAGTCGAAACGCATTTAAAGGGGCTTTATGTATATCAACCGCCACATTCTGCCATATTTAAGCAGAATGAAAAAACAGTTCAGGGTTCTCTTAGTTACCGGCTCGCGTCAGGTCGGAAAATCCACTTTGCTAAAAGAAAACTTGCTCCCAGATTATGAATATGTCACCCTCGACTATTTTGCCGAGCTTGAACTGGCGCAAAAAGATCCCGCTTTGTTCTTTAAGAACCATCCGATGCCGGTTATTGTTGACGAGGTGCAGCGCGCGCCGAATTTGTTTTTGCAAATAAAGCTCCTTGCGGACGAAACAAAAAGCAAGGGGCAGATCATCCTAACAGGTTCGCAAAGCTACAAGCTTTTGAGCAAAGCGGCGGACTCCTTGGCAGGCCGCGTCTGCATCATCAACATGGCGGCTCTTTCGCTTAGAGAAAAACACAAAATCGATTTCAACGAGGAATTCTTGCCTACTTCTGAATACATAAAAAAAAGGAAACCAAAAATAAAGCCATACAAAAACTTGTGGAGCCACATCTGGCGCGGAAGCATGCCGGAGTTGGCGGACAAGTCAGTTGAATGGGAGCCGTTTTACCGCTCATACATACGGACATACCTTGACCGCGACGTGGCGGATATAATAAGCCCAAAGAATCTTGTAAAATTCCACAACTTTATGCAGTGCCTTGCGGCTCGCGTTGGAGAACTGTTCAACGCGGATTCCATTGCACGCGACGTAGGCGTAACAAGCAAAACCATTTCTGAATGGACAAGCATTCTTGAGTCCTCCGGCGTAATCCGCCTTTTGCAGCCTTATGAAAAAAACGTTTCAAACCGAGCCGTAAAAACTCCAAAGGTATTCTTTATGGACACAGGCTTGGTGTGCTTCCTAGTGGGTTGGTCTTCTGCGACTGTCGCAATGAACGGCGCGATGTCTGGAAGCCTTTTTGAAAACTTTGTCGTAAGCGAAGTAATCAAGTCATACTACAATGCCGGCCACGAAACCGAGAAAATCTATTTTTACCGCGACAAGGACAAAAAAGAAATCGATTTGATAATCGAAAAGGACAATACTCTCTATCCGATTGAAATAAAGAAATCGGCGCATCCAACGATAGACATGGCAAAGCATTTTTCCGTCCTGTCCAAAATTGCCGGAGTCTCCGTCGGTCAGGGCTGCATTATTTGCCAGTGCGACAAGCCGTTGTATTTGAGCGATGAGGTTATTTCTCTGCCGATTGAGTATGTGTGATGGGGCATGAAATGAAAAGCGGAAAGAATGTATGATAAGAGATATCTATAAAAAAAATCAGGATCGTAATTCTTTAAACGATGATTGGACTTTTATAAATTATCTTGATACCGGCATCTTTACAGGACAGACACATTCTGTTCATTCTGACACAGAAGCATTGGATATTGATATAATCAACAGAAAAAATCGTATTATATCAACGGCTCAATGTTAAGGAATGGAGAGATTAAGGGCGGCATAGATGTTTCTGGATATAGATATGACGCCTATCCCGAAGCGCCTAAATCCAAGTAGACCTTGGATTTGAACTGGGGACCAAAGGATTATGAGTCCTCTGCTCTAACCGCTGAGCTAATGGCCCGAATGAGTGTAAATGTTAGCGCTTTTTGGAACTTTAGTCAATTGATGCCGGGGCGTCTTTGCTGGCGGAGGGACGTTCCGCCAAAAAAACATAGGCGGACATTAGGAAAACTCCGACGTAATAAACGCCAAGCGCGATTATGTGGGCGATTCCGTTCTCGGTGTCAAGGACAATGTTCAACATAAGCAGAACGTCCGAAAAGCCAAAGATGATTCCGCCCGCGCGAACAAGGGCCGGCCCGCAAAACGAAAATGCGACCATCGCGCACATAAAGACGGAATAGACAACGCCTTCGATTTTTTGGACAAAAGAAACGCCCGCAAAGAAAACTAGCCAAACGCAAATTGCCAAGAACATCGCTCCCCACAAAACAAAGTGAAAGGCCCGCGGCTTTTTGCAGCAGAAAAACCCCTTGACAAAAAGCGAGTGTCCGACAAGATACATGGCGATTGACAAAATAAAAGTTATGTTTATCAAAACGTCGCCGACGCAGCAAATAAAAAGCCCCAACGCAAGATAAAGGTCAAAGGCGCTTTTGTTGGACTTCCAGGCGGCAAAAGAAAGGCAAAAGGGAATGACGCTGATAAAGAATTTTATGACGTTTCTTGCCGCGAGCGTTTCAGGGTAAAAATTCAGCAAATATTCATGCACGGAGAACAAGGCCAAAGCCAAAAGGCACGAGGCGACAAAAATTATTTTCTTTGCCGCATCTGGTTTGGATTGAATTGTTTGCATAAAATTTCCTCCGTAGGAACCATTCTACAACAGGCTCTTTTCCTTGTCAAATGGCAAGGCATAACAAGGCGTATTTTTTTCTTGCGTTCCTGCAAGAGTGGGTGTAGAATATATGGAATAAAGTATGAACGACGATTCCAGTATACTGTCAAAAATAAAATTTTTCATAAGCAGCAAAAAGCGCTCCCCCTTTGTGAGGGACTACCTTCTTAACGCAAACGCAAGGTCAAGTGTATACGTTTCGGCCATCGTAGCGGCATTGGAAATTTGGATGATCGCCATGATGATTTTTGGAGTAATCGAAGACTCCGAAAGTTACTCGCGGAATTGGCTGATATCGCACACAATCGCATACATTTCGCTTTTTACAATCTCGGTAGTATTGTTGGTCTATTCAACACTTTTCCTTAAAGGCAAAGTGACAAACCGGGCGATTGGCCGCGCGATAAAGGCGCTTTTTTCAATCGCGATGATTGTCTTTGGCCTCTACGTTTCCTACACTAGCAAGGACAGGGGCGGCCAAGTTTTTGCCTTCATCACAATCCTGACTTTTGTAAACTGCCTTTTGATTTGGCATCCGGTGGTTTCATTTGTCGGACTTACAGTTGTATTTGCCATCTACATCTACTTGCAGAGCAAACTCATTCCGATAACGCTAAGCATTAAGGTCAACGCCTTTACGACCTGGTTGGCATTTTTTACGGTCGCCCTCACCTCGCACCACCAAAAGCGCGTTGAGGCGCAAAAGGACGAGCGCCTAAGCCAAGTCAACGCGCGCCTAGAAAGAAAGTCCCTCTACGACGACTTGACCGACCTTCCCAACCGCCACTTCTTTTACAGGGCCGCCGCAAAATTTTTAAAGGACCCGCAAAACGACTTAAACGAAATTTGCTTTGTCTTTATGGACATCGAAAATTTTAAGAACTACAACGAAAAATACGGCTTTGTCGCGGGAACGGGATTCTTGCGCGCCATCGCCAAAATAATGCAGGACGTTTTTGGAGAGGAGCTTGTGGCGCGATTCTCTGACGACCACTTTGTGGCCTTGGCCAAGCACTACAGCCTTTCGCGCAAAATAAAAAAGATTCAAAAAGAAATCAAAAAAATAGACAGCACCGTTCAAATTGGACTCAAGGCCGGAATCTATCGTCCCAAAGACCGGGACGAGTCTCCCAACTTGGCCTGCGACCGCGCCCGCTACGCCAGCGAGTCGATCAAAAAACATTTTGGAAAAGACATGGTTGAATACGAATCCAAGATGGACAAAGTGTTCAACCAAAAGCAATACATCATAAACAACATCGACCAAGCGATTGAAAACGGCTTTATAAAAGTTTTTTACCAGCCCGTCATTTTGGCCAAAAACGGAACGCTTTGCGGACTGGAAGCGCTTGCACGTTGGGAAGACCCAAAATTCGGAATGCTTTCGCCGGCGGCCTTCGTCCCAATTTTGGAAGAATACCACTTGATACACAAGCTGGACTTGCTTGTAATGGAAACGGCTTGCAAAGACATAAGGGAGAGCGCCGACAAAAACATTCCTTTGGTTCCCGTTTCGCTAAATTTTTCAAGGTTGGACTTTGAGCTTATCAACCCCGCCGAAGAGCTTGACCGCTGCATAAAAAAATACAAGATTCCAAAGTCAAACATCCATGTCGAAGTTACCGAAAGCGCGCTTTCTTCTGACGACGAAAATTTAAAGAACTCACTTGAAGCCTTCCGCAAAAACGGAAACTCCTTATGGCTCGACGACTTTGGCTCGGGCTATTCGGGCTTGAACGTATTGAAAGACTACAACTTTGACTTGATGAAAATTGACATGGCTTTTCTTTCAAAGTTTTCCGAAAACAAAAAGTCGCAGCCCATCATCACAAGCATCGTTTCTTTGGCGCAAAAAATTGGAATGCAAACACTTTCGGAGGGCGTTGAGACGCAGGAAGCCTACGACTTTTTGAAGTCCATCGGCTGCCAGCGCCTGCAAGGATTCCTTTTTGGAAAGCCAATGCCCAAAGACGAGATTATAGAAAAGATTTTGTCCGGCTATTACAAGCTGGACGCGTAAGTCAGTCGCGCTTTTTCATGTAATGCTTAAAGCTGATTCCCCACTGAAATCCAAAGCCCAAAATGTCGGCAGAATTTCCGTAAAAGGCTCCGTTCTTGTTAAAGGCAAATTTGTAGCCGACAAAGACGTCCAGCAAAAAACGCCAGGGCAAAGAAAACTTGTAGCCCGCCTGCGGAAAAATCGAAAACGAAGACGCCCTTGCGCCTTCGGGAATGTCGTTGCCAAAATAGCAAACTAAATCCCAACAAAAGCCTGTGGCCAAATAAAATTTTCTAAGCTGGCGGCTGATGGGATAGTAATAGACAAAGCCTGCGGGCGAAAAAGTGTAGCAGCCCCAGCCGTCAGAGTTTTGGAACAAAAAGGCCTGGCCAAAATAGGCGCTGGCCGAAAGGTGCGGAATGATTTGTTTTTCAAAGCTCATTCCCGCCCCTATTCCTCCGTGCCTAAATCCCTTGACCAACATCGACCAGTCAAAGGCCAGCATTTGCTTTGCGGTCGTTTCTTTTTCGCTTGAGTCATAGAATTGCTGTCGCAGCCAAGGGATAAAGTCGGTCTTTAACTTTTTGTCGGTCTCTTTTTTTGGGCCGGTGATGTCTTCCATAAAAAAGTCGTCGGAATAATAGATGTACTTTACGTCGGCGCAAAAGCAAAGCGCGCAAAGAGAAAAAAACAAAAAAGCGGCTGCCCACAATTTCATCAATACAATTTTAGCGCAACAAACACTCGCTGGCAACCATAATCCGCGCCCGCAAAAAACGCGTTGACAGCATAAAGCGCAAAAAGCGCGTCGAATTGACCAAGAGCGCTTTTTCTTCTATAATATTTTTTATGCCGCTTTTGGAATGCAAGGACCTTTGCCTTGGCTACAACAAAAACATTCTCGTTCAAAACCTAAACTTTAGTGTCAACGCGGGCGACTACCTTTGCATTGTCGGAGAGAACGGCAGCGGAAAGACCACGCTGATGCGCACAATCTTGGGCTTGCAGCGCGCGCTGAACGGCTCGATAATTTTTGACGGCGGCTTGCAAAAAAATCAAATCGGATACCTGCCCCAGCAAACGCAAGTGCAGCGCGACTTTCCGGCCAGCGTTTTCGAAATCGTAATCTCAGGCTGCCAGTCATCGGCAGGCATGCGGCCCTTTTACAACAAAGAAGAAAAGCAAAGGGCATTTAAAAACATGAAGCGGCTTGGAATCCTTGCCCTTGCCAAAAGATGCTACCGCGACCTTTCGGGCGGCCAGCAGCAGCGGGTCTTGCTTGCCCGCGCCCTTTGCGCCACGCAAAAAATGCTTTTGCTTGACGAGCCCATCACAGGCCTTGACCCCAACGCCGCCGAAGAAATGTACCGGCTTGTAAAAGACCTCAACAAAAACGACGGCATCTCGGTCATAATGATTTCGCACGACGTAAACGTGGCCCTAAAGGACGCCACGCATATCCTTCACGTTGGCGCCAACATTTTCTTTGGAACAAAAGAGGAATATTTTTCCCGCCACAAAAACGGAGGCGGCCTATGACAGAATTGCTCGAACAATTTTCGACTTACTTTTCTTTTCCCTTTGTCCGCTACGCCTTGATAGTCGGCGTTTTGATTTCGCTCTGCTCTTCGCTCTTGGGCGTGACGCTGGTGCTCAAGCGCTTTTCGTTCATCGGAGACGGTCTTTCGCACGTTGCCTTTGGAGCGCTTTCCATCGCGACGGTTTTAAAGTTGAGCAACACGATGTTCTTGGTTTTGCCGCTGACAATTCTTAGCGCCATTTTAATTTTGGCGGCGGGCAACAAGACGCGGATCAAAGGAGACGCGGCGATTGCGATGATAAGCGTAAGCGCGCTGGCATTTGGCTACTTGCTGGTCAACTTGTTCTCAGCGTCGGCCAATTTGAGCGGCGACGTCTGCTCAACCCTTTTTGGAAGCACGTCGATTTTGACTTTGACAAAAGGCGAAGTTTATTTGTGCGCCATTCTTTCTGTCGTCGTTGTCGGAGTCTTTGTCGTTTTTTACAACAAGATTTTCGCCGTCACCTTTGACGAGGACTTCGCCGCTTCTTCGGGAACCAACGCAAGCGCCTACAATCTTTTGCTGGCGGTTATCATCGCCGTCATCATAGTCCTTGCCATGAATTTGGTGGGCTCGCTTTTGATAAGCGCCCTGATAATTTTCCCCGCCCTTAGCGCGATGCGGCTTTTTAGAAGCTTTTTGTCGGTTACGATATGTTCCGCAATACTGAGCGTCGTCTGCTCCGTGACGGGCCTTTTGGTTTCTATCGTCGCAGGAACGCCTGTAGGAAGCACAATCGTGGCCGCCGACCTTGCCGCCTTTGTCCTATTTTGCGCGGCCGGAGCGGCAAGAAAAAGAATGTTCCAAATGTGAATTTAGCGTCCGTCAGGACGCGGTGGAACCGCGCGAACAAAAACTTAAGGTTTTGCCAACAAAAATACGAGCGGACGCTTGCATAAAAGTGTTTCTTTTGATAGAATCATTGACATGAAAGAATTATCTGCTTTAATGGGCGTGCGCGAATCAATCCGCGTGATTGACGCGACCTTGCGCGACGGCGGAATCGTCAACGATTTTAAGTTTACCGACGAATTTGTAAAGGAACTCTACAAGACAAACATAGCCGCAGGCGTTGACTATATGGAAGTGGGCTACAAGGCCTCCAAAAAGCTTTTTGACAAGTCTAAATTTGGCAAATGGAAATTTTGCGACGACGAGGACATCTTTAAGGTCATAGGCGACAACGCTGACAAAAAAGTCAAGCTTGCCGTAATGGCAGACGTTGGCCGCTGCGACTTTAAAGAAGACATTCGCCCAAAGAGCGAAAGCGCGGTCGACCTGATCCGCGTGGCCTGCTACGTTCACCAAATTCCCGGAGCCTTGGAAATCATCGAAGACGCCAAAAAGAAGGGCTACGAAGTCAGCTGCAACATCATGGCGATAAGCACCGCGCAAGAAAGCGACGTGAAAGTCGCTCTGGATATGATAGGACAGTCGCCCGCGGACTGCATTTACATCGTCGACAGCTACGGCTCGATTTTCCCCGAACAAATGCAGCGCATTTGCGCGCTCTACTCGGAGTACGCGGCCAAATACAACAAGCAGCTTGGAATCCACGCGCACAACAACCAGCAGCTGGCCTTTGCCAACACAATCGAAGCGTGCGGCGACGGCGTTGACTGGCTCGACGCCACATACAACGGAATGGGACGCGGCGCCGGCAACTGCTTTATCGAAAACCTTTTGGCCTTCCTTAAAAATCCCAAATACAAATTTTATGAGACTCTCAAGTTCATCGAAAAATACATGCTGCAACTCAAAAAGGACGGGGTTGTTTGGGGCTACGACGTTCCCTACTTGGTCACAGGCTACCTCAACCAGCACCCGCGCGCGGCCATGGCCTTTAGCAAAGACAAGCGCCAGGACTACTCAAAGTTCTACGACGAAGTCATTTCCCAGGAATAATAGCGGCAGGTTCGCAAGGAGTTTTTATGAAAGACTTAGGCGCAAAGACAATGATGTTCCCGATGCCGGTTTTGATTTTGGGAACTTACGACAAGGACGGAAACGCCAACGCGATGAACGCGGCTTGGGGCGGAATCGCCGACGACAACCAAGTTTGGGTTTGCCTTGGAAAGCACAAGACGACAGAAAATTTGGCGCTGACAAAAGAAGCCACAATCGCCTTTGGAACGGTTGAAACCGTAAAGGCTTGCGACTACGTGGGCCTTGTCTCGGCCAACAAAGAGCCCGACAAAATAAAAAAGGCCGGCTGGAAGGTCACAAAGAGCGCCAACGTCAACGCGCCGCTTTTTGACGTCTTTCCGCTAACTCTGGAATGCCGCTTGCTAAAAATTGTCGACGGCGAAAAATATCTTTTCCAAATCGTAAACATCGTTGCCGACGAAAAAATCTTGGACGCGGAAGGCAAGGTTGACCTTGACAAATACCATCCTATAATTTACGATACAGCCAGCCACGGCTACTTTGAATTTGGCGGCCGTGTTGGAAACGCTTTTAGCGACGGAAAGGACTTGGCATAGCGCGGGGCGCAAAAAAACTTTTAATGAACAATTCCATCAATATGTTGGACGGGTCAATCATCAAGGGGCTCGTCCGCTTTTCATTGCCATTGATATTTTCAAGCGTGTTGCAGCTTTTGTTCAACGCGGCGGACATAATCGTCATCGGCCGCTTTGGATCAAGCAATTCTCTTGCAGCCGTGGGAGCGGTGTCGGTAATTTTGAGCCTTTGCGCGCTTGTATTCATGCACCTTGGAAGCGGCGCCACAGTCCTTGCCGGAAAGAACATCGGGGCCGGAAAAAAGGCCGCCGTAAACGATGTTGTCCACGTGGCCACATCTCTCGCGCTTTTGCTTGGCCTTGCCGTTACCGCCGCGATGTGGCATGCAATCCCATACATTTTGCGCACGCTGCAAACGCCGACCGAAGTTTTTGGCCTTTCGCTGACTTACATGTATTGGCTCATACCAGGAATTCCAGCGATCGCGCTCTACAATTTTGGCGCGGGGATTCTGCGGGCTAAGGGCGACACCAAGCGCCCGCTTTACTTTTTGATAGTCTCCGGCGCGGCCAACGTCATAATGAATTTAATTTTTGTAATTCCGCTAAAAATGGACGTGGCGGGCGTAGGACTTGCGACAACGATTTCGCAATACATTTCGACGTTCCTAATTTATGGATGCCTTGCGCTGGAAAAGGACGAGTTCAAGCTTGAAGTTAAAAAAATCAAATTGAAGAGGGACATAACGGCCTCAATTTTGCGCGTGGGAATTCCAGGCGCGATCCAATGCTCCCTGTTTTCCATCTCCAACATGGTGATACAAGCCGCGGTAAATTCTTTTGGTCCGGTCGTCATGGCGGGCAACGCGGCGGCAAGCAACTTGGAAAACTTTACTTGGGTAAGCATGGCGGCGGTCTCGCAGGCGGCGATGAGCTTTACAAGCCAAAACTTTGGAGCCGGAAATTTCTCCAGAATAAAAAAGACGATAATACAAGGCTCGCTTTTTTCAGCCGCCGTAGGCCTTGTCCTTGGCATGGGAACATACATTTTGGCTCGGCCGCTGCTTTTTGTTTACACGACAAACGCCGCCGCCATAGAAGAAGGCGTGGTTCGTCTTGGCTGTCTTTGCGCGCCTTATTGCCTGTGCGGAATCATGGACTGTCTTTCGACTAATTTGCGGGGACTGGGACACGCCGCGGTTTCGGCGCTTGTGGTTTTGCTTGGCGCGTGCGGAACGCGCATCCTGTGGATTTTTACCGCCTTCCAAACGCCACGCTTCCACACGACGCGCTGGCTTTTGCTGACCTACCCCGCCTCATGGATAATAACCTCAATCGCGCTGGCGTTATTTTTGGCGCGCGCCTTTAGACAAGAGCGAGCGCGGTTTGAACCATCGGCGTAAGGGTCTTTGCGTCTGACGGAAGAAGCTTTTTTGTTATCTTGCTATAAACGCAAGTCAAAATCGAAAGCGCCTTTTTTTGCGCGTATGCGGCTTGGCAATACAAGCAATATGTTTCCATGTCTTGCGCCACGCAGCCCATCTTTGCCCACGACTCCCACACTTGGTCGCCCATAGCGTTGTAGGCGCTAAAGTTGTCGCTTGAAAATATCGGGCCGACAAAATGTCGCAGCTTGTTCTTTTGCGCAAAGGCATCCGCCTTTTGCAAAAGCCCAAAATCCGCCGCAGGAGAAAGCCGGCCTTTAAGTCCGTACTGGTCGGCGTAGTTTGAATCGGTTGAGGCTGTCATGGCAAAGACCATGTCGCCGGCCTTCACTTCTTTATTGAGGGAGGCGGAAGTTCCGATTCTTATTATAGACTGAACGTCGTAAAAATTGTAAAGCTCGTAAATGTAAATGCCCGCCGAGCCCGCGCCCATTCCGCTCGCCATAACCGTGACCGGCTTAGAATTCCAAATTCCAGTATAGCCCTTGATTCCGCGAATGTCGGTGACAAGCTTTGCGTTGTTCAAAAAAATCTTGGCTATCCATTCGGCGCGGTCAGGGTCGCCTGGCAGCAACACAGTCGGCGCTATCTGCCCCTTCTTTGCCGCGTTGTGCGGAGTCGGAGTCAGCGCGATTCTTTTTGTCGAATTATTTTTAATTGCAGCCATATTTTCCTCGTTAAGCGTTTTTATTCTATCACACTTCGCGCGTTTTTGCTAGAGAAAGGACCGTCATTTTTTTTCCATTATTCTGACATAAGCGGCGGCTTCTTCAACCCCACCCTCGGCGGCCTTCTTAAAAAGTTCCAAAGCCTTCTTGTCGTCTTCCTTTACGCCGGAACCCGACTCGTACATTTGCCCCAATTTGAATTGCGCGTAAGCGTTCCCAAGATCGGACGCCTTTGTCAAACATTCAAAAGCCTTGCCGTAATCGCGCGGCACCCAAGTCTTTTGCAAGTAGATTTGCCCCAAAAGGCAAAGAGCCTCTGCATGGTTTTGCTCGCCCGCTTTTTGGAGCCAATAAATCGCCTTTTGAACGTCAAGCTGGGCGCGGTACTTTTTTGCGTCAGTCTCAAAAAAATACACGCAGCCCAGTTTATACTGCGCCTTCTTCCTGCCTATCTCCGCCTCTTCTATCAGCGACTCCAAAGGAGTTTTTGGCTCGACATATTCTTCTTCTTGCTGAACCTTCTTTGAGCAAGAAAAAAGCGACAAGAAGAGAAGAAACGATGTTAACACGGCAAATAAATTTTTAGTTTTCATAACAATTACCCCCTTCATTCCCAACAATTATTTTAACGCAAATCAACATTAAGGCTATACAAAGTGCCCGAATCCGAAGTCTTTGTTTTATTTGAATAATTAAAGTTTAATCTCAATTCGTGTTTTATAGGCGTTGATTTTGACGCCGAAATTTTTGCCGCAAAAGACCCCTTCTGAACAGACGGCGCCTCTTGTATCGTTACAGTGTAGCCAACACTCTTTAAGAACGAAATCCAACCTTCATACGAAAGTTCTGGATTATAGCCAATTTGCTTCCACTCAGGAATCCAACCATATTTTGTAATATACATTGAGTCAAAGACTTTTCCGCCAAAAAACCAAAAGTTCTGGCCATTTATTTCATAACACTTGTACTTAGGGTCTTTCTTTCCTTTCCTTGCCAATTCTTCCACAGTCGTCTTTCCGAGCTCACAGCCATACAAAGGGAACAGCCACCTCCCGCCCGCGCTTGCCGAAACCCCGTCCAAACGCGCCAACGCTTTTTTCGCGCTTTCATATCCTTGGTCTGCAGATTTTTTATACCAGTTCCTTGCGTCCGAAATTGACTTTGCGCATCCTCGCCCTGTCTCATACATTACGCCAAGGTTGAATTGAGCTACTTTATTCCCGTTCCTCGCCGCTCTTTCATACCAGTCAAAAGCTTTGGCATCGCTTTGCTCAACACCATATCCTTTATCAAAAAAGTATCCGATGCTGCATTGGGCGTCAGAATAATTTTGCGCGGCGGCTCTTTCATACAAAGCTAAAGCCTGAGCGTAATCTTGAGAAACCCCCAACCCTTTTTCATAATTCTTCGCCAAATTGTATAAAGCATACTTATTATCCTGATCAGCCGACTTTTTATACCATTCACAAGCTTTTACATCGTCCTTTTGGACCCCATAGCCAAAATCATAAGCCACGCCCATATAAAACTGGGCTTCGGAATCCCCCGCTTGGTTCGCGGCGCTTAAAAACAATTCGTTGGCTTTGTCATAGTCTTTCTCTATTCCTATGCCATTTCTATAATTGTATCCAAGATCAACCGCAGCCCTGATATGTCCTTGCTCACAGGCTTTTTCATACCAAGAATTTGCAAGCTCATGATTTTTTGACGTTCCCCTGCCATAATCGTACAACACGCCAAGACAATACTGCGCTTCTGGTAATCCAACATCTGCAGCAAAAGCATAACATGAAAGAGCTTTGGCGTAATCCTTTTTTTCTTCAGCAGCCTTGCCAAGCTTAAGATTTTCTTCAGCTTTCTTAAACTTTGGATTGTTAGATAAAGCAGAGCTTGCCATCATCGACCCAGATTTCAAGCCGCCGCCGTACAAAGTGAAAGCGGCCCAATAAAATGGATGAGACCAGCGACCGTCTTTTCTAAAATCTTCCTTTACAGCTCTATAAGCGTCCGCATACTCCAAGCCCTCCTTGCGCTTTTTATACATACGAACCATAAAGTCAGAAGTCGCTTCGTCGTCGACCTCCCAAAGACTCACGCCTACATTTTTGGCGCCTGCAACCATAAAACCGCGAGACAGACCTACAATTCCATCACCAGAGCGAACTTCTCCAAGTCCTGTGTCGCAAGCCGAAAGACAAACCATGTCTGAGTCAAGGTCAAGAACAGAGACTTCAGGGACAGTAAGATATCCGTCTTCGCTTGAATATTTTGACAGTTTTCCGCAAACCTCAGAAAAAACAAGACTGCAAACTTCCGGCACATATTCGTCAAAATATCCGTGACATGCAAAATGCAAAATCGGGTACTTTGAGAGCTGTCCGCTGTCGGAAAGTTTTTTGACATCGCTTTCAGTGACCTGATCTTGAGTTCTTAAAACAATCGAATTATCCTCAAAAACATTCGTTTTAATCATTTGGACTTCTTGCAATGTCCCTGGCAAGTTTGACCAGTTGGCTCCCAGAGAAGCAAGATAGCCGCCAATCCCTATTTTCGCTATTACGCTCTCGACATAATCCTTTTTGCTTGCTGAAAGATTTTCCGTTCCAATGTTCACCATCTGAATCTTTCGTGAATTATTTTTAACACTGGACGCGGCATTTTCAAACATTTTTCTATGCTGCGCTTCAGAAAGACGATTGTCATACCAAGCGCCGCCAAAGGCAAGCGCCTTTCCCATTTTTTTTGAAGTTTTGTCAATCAAATAGCTTATAGAAACAGAAGGTGAAAGCTCAATCGAATAGAACTCGCCGAAATCTTTCCCCGAGGGGCTCTTGCGCAAAATATCAAAAGGCAAAAAGGCAAGATTTCCGTCAGGAACAATTAAAAGCTCATTTATGCCTTTTGGCAAATTAGACACAATTGGCTCACAAATTCTGGCGTACAGCTCATTTCTTTCTTTTTCAAAAGTTTTTTCATCCGCACAAGATATTATTTTTTCCCTAAGCGCGTTAACGCAAGATGAATAATCAAAAGCGCTGTCCAATTTTAAAGCTTTAACTCCAGTTTTTGAAAGGATTATGCAATATGAATCCTTAGCTGACTTTTCATTTCCCGCTCCAGAATAATCGTCAGACCACAAAACATATTCCACAATCGCGCGATTCGAAGAACACCAAGCTTGAGCCTGCGCGGCAGAAACTACCTGAGGATTCCTAAGCTGCGCATACTTGGGAATCTTTTTTGATATCTCGTTTTCAAGCTCAGAGAGTTTTTTTTCCGATTCAGATAGTTTTCTTGCGGCTTCAGCTGAAACCCGAGCGTCACGATCAGCCAGAGGAATCGAATTCTGTTTTTCCAAATCTCTCTTAGCTGAATTTATTTCTCCCAACAACAAACGAACATTTTCTTTTTGCGAATCAGAGATTCCTTTTAATTTTAGCGCTTCTTCAATGCCCATTTGATCAAGAAAGGCTCGGCTTCTCATCTGCTCAGAATACTCAAAAACTTTTGGCGCGCTTTTTTGTTCAACAGAAAATTTTACCGCGTAATAATACACCGGCAAAACTTTCTTCATTATAAATGATTTGTTTGCGTCAGAATCAAGTCTAGACTTCTCTGCAGAAGCCAATGCAGCCGTGATTGTCTGCCCAGTAAAAGACTTGTCACCGCAATCATAAAATAGAAAGTCTTTGGCCCTGTCTATAGTCAACGAATGATTTTGAGAATTTTCATACGACTTAAGAACCTTTTTCCATTCAACGACGGCAGCCTTCTTATTTCCAGAATTATACGCCTCATATCCTTCGTCATAATAAATGCCAGCGCATTCAGGATGGAATTCTCCAAATAATTTCTTCTTTATTTCTAGCGATTTTTTATTAAACTCCCTAGCCTTTGCCGTATCGCCGTCGCGCGCATAAGAGACGGCAATGCAATGATAAATTTCAGCGATGACATTGTCTTCTTTTACGCCGCCAACATTCTGACGAATATAAAGAGCGAAATTATAAAAAAGCCTGGCTCCGTCATTTATCTTTTTAGCGCCATTATATTCGGGATAAAAAAACTTTGCTTGCTCCGCAGGAAGAGAATCGTTTATAACTTTAACAAGGCCGTCGACTATTTTTTTATACTCAGCGCTCGAGATGTCTCTAAGCGCTAGTTCTTCAGCCCAACCGCCAGGCCCAAATTCCATGAGCAAAGCGGCGTATTCTTGGCAAGTAATTCTAAATGTGTCGTCGTAAAACTTATATTTTAAACTTATCGCAAGCGCCTTGCTATAATACGCCAGCGCTTTGTTCAATTCGCTGGCATTTGCATTTATCCGCGCGTCCTCAAAAATATTGCAAGCATGCGAGAGATAAAAATGCCGCGTTTCAGGATTGTCAGCGCCATAAGACTTTTCGGCAAGATCCAATGCTTTTAATGAATAAGCCGTAGCCTTGTCATAATCTCCAACACAAGAATAATTTGTAGCAAGAGATTCATAGCAATTTGCTACAAACGAACTGTTAGGCGCCGATTTTTCAAGAAGAGTTAAAGCCGCGCTCCAATACTCAATAGCCTTGGCATAATCCCCTTTCTTATTAAAAAGAACTCCCACATTCCCCAAAGTAACAGCAACATCAACGCTGTTTGCGCCGTCAATTTTTTGAATTATATCAAGCAGCCTTTCATAACATTTTTCAGCCTCGTCAAATTTATCCAATTCACTGTATTCGCTTGCAAGGTTGTTGTATTCAGAAGCGGTATCTATATGATAGTCGCCAAAAAGCCTTTTATACAACTCAAGCGCTTTTTTATGAAATTCTATAGATTCCGCATAATTTCCAGCCGCGCTATACTCTAGCCCTATCGAGCGCAAAACATCAGCGATATTTTTATCTTGGTCTGCTTTTTTTTCAAGAATGTCGACAATCTTTTTTCTTTCCGCAATCGACTTATCGTACTGATATTCAGATGAATAAATATTAGCCTTTCTATGATAGATAATGGTAAACAAAAAATCATCTTCTTTATAATGCGACTTAAGTTCCTTTTCCAACTGATTTAGCCAATCTAGCGATTCGGAAAAGTCATCGCTTTTTAGTACTGAGATTTTTCTGTCAAGCTCCGAGTTTTGTCCAGCGCTCCGCGCAGTCGAACTTGGCGTAGAAGCATTTTTTTTGCCATCCCCAACATTTAATCCAGCCCACACTTCCACCGCGCACATCATCGCCAAAGCGACAAACAAAATTCTCTTCATAAAGCATCCTCCAGATTAATCCCGCCAACAAAACAAAACAACTATCGTTTTTTCTTAGACTTAGAAGTCTTTGTCTTGTCAAGAGCAGAATTCTTGGCTTCAGAATATGAGTCATCAACAGTTTTTGTAACCCATTCTGCCAACACGGGCTCGCTGTCAGGAACAAGAACCGAATAAGGAGCTGATTTTTTATTTCCTGTAGCGACAACAAAAAAATCGGCGCGCGCAGGAGAGGTCCACGGCGTTTGGGTTTGTAACTTCAACCTTGCGCACAAGGCAGGCACTTCCTTCTCTACATAGCTTGATATTTCTTTTATAGAAATGCCTACATCGCCATTATAATTCGCCCCGCCTGACAGCGCATTCATCAATGTATATGTAAAGAACCCGTGCCCCTTATATCCCTCTTGCGCTTCTTGAGAACCAGCCGAAGCTGTTATAATAACCTGTCCGCTTGTATGAGCAAATCTTTCAAGAGCGGTTTTCTGAGCGAGCAAATCAAGATTCGCATCACCTGATATAAAGGCGCCGGAATCGCAAGTGTCCAAAAGTATGGCCGTATTAAGAGCCTTTATTTCCGACATTTTTTCAATCAAGAAATGCTTTGAAATGCCGTAAATCGGTATCTTTTGAGGAATTTCCGCATCGCTTTTAATTTCAAAATCAGCGGGAACATAATAATATTCGCCTCCCTGGTTCAGACCATGCCCCGCCAAATACAAAACAAACATATCATCGGGCTGAACCTTAGCAGACAAAGCGTCAAACGCATTTTGGATTTTAGTTTTGTTCACTTCAGAATCAAGCAAAGACATAATATTCACGGTTTGATAAAGTCCGCCAGGAGTTGTCTTAAAAGTTTCAACAATTCCTTTGGTATCCGCAACCGAATAATTCAAGTTAAGGCTCGGAGTGTTATGATAAACATTAATTCCCATTGCAAGAACATAAAGATTGGGCACCCCGCTTTCTCCTTGCCAATTAAGAGACATAGACGCATGGCGGCTTTCAATTTTATTCATAGAATTCGCGGCGTAAACTTCAAAAACATTATTACCGCTTGCAAGAGTTACATCACATGAATAAATGTATTTTCTTCCCCTTACGCTTTCTTCACCATTTGAAACCTGCATGACTTTTCCATTATGAGAAAGATAAACATATCCAACGCCGCCGCCTGTATCCTGAACAGCGAATTCCAATTTGACATTGCGCGACATTACACTTGGCGTTTTTGCAAACCAAACCTTAGGAGAATCTCCGCTTGCAAAAACATCTTGAAGAACCGGCTTTCCCACATCTTTTCCAGCAAGCTTTGCAGCCACAAGATCCGGACGATATAAAGCCTCATACATTCGGCCAAGCTCGTAGACTTCCATGCCGTCAACAAGATGTGTAAGTTTATTGATTCCGTCGGGCGATCCCACAAAATACCCCTCAGGGGTATAAGCAAGCCAATTGTTTTTGTCGCCGACTACAATTGTCGCAAGCAAACTCCCTGTTGCCACTGAATACACATAAAAACCGCTCGTTGATTTCACAATGCATTTTGAATCATCAGAACTTATATTTACCTGATAGATATTCGTTCCATTTTCCAAGTCAATTTTTTTAATCACCCGACCAGACGATAAATCCATAAAATGAAGGAAGTTATGATTGCTCATATCTCTCTCGGTAAAAGCCAGAAGCCTGTTGTCATGCGAAAAACAGAATTTATCAAAACTTCTAAAATCAGAAACCTTAAATTTCTTTTCAATTGTCCAAGACGCCGTGTTATAAACAAAACACTCTTCTGTTTTTTTGAGACAAAAAAACGAATCATCTTTGGAAAATTCATAATCGTTTTCATAGACATTGTTTGGCACGTTTATAAGCCTGCCAGAAGAAACTTCATACAGCATATTTTTTACGTTGCTTTCAACATGAATATATTTGCCGCTCGGACTGATTTTTTTAATATTAAAATATGATTTTAATTCCAAAGGCTGCAACATTTTGTTTTTTTCAACATCAAATATATTCATTCTAGTCGAAATATCTTTCCAAACAAGGATCTTACCATTTTCACTGACATATATATGTTGGCGAACTGACTCAAAAGACACATTTTTCAAGATTAACCTTTGTTCTTTTGTTTTAAAATCCACAAAATACACGCAGCCATTATATACGTAATACAGACCTTTATCACAAACAGCATCATCATTAAAATTATAATCATAGCATTCCGACAAATTCTCAGACTGCCCTGAACTGCAATTGACGACATGTTCTTTATACACTTCATGCTTTTTGCCATTTTCAGTAACAACAGTCTTTACATATTCATAATACAATATATAATCCGAAACGCCGATGCCATAAGCGCCACTATTTTCCTCCGCGCGAATAATCGAAGAAAAATCCGCGGGCACTGTCGCCATCAGCCCATACCCGCCAACAACAAACTCATTTCGCTTTCTAGACACGCCAATGCTATTCGGCATAAAAAGATTTTCGGAAAGACGAATTTTATTTGTAATTTTGAGAGTCGTGTAATCCAACTCCGACAATTCATCGTCGCCATCGGCTATAAGGAGCTTGTTCGAATCTTTAGAAAATTTTAAACCGCCCACTTTTTTAGCAGGCCTTTTTGCCTTGGTGTTCCATACAAATGATTTTTCCAACACACCATTCATCGAGCAAACAGACACATTATTGTCATCCATAGTCCATGCCACATGCTGGCCGTCATGACTAAAGCAAGCGTTTTCAAGCTCCCTAATTTTTTTGTCGCCTTTGTCCTGGTAATACACAAAACAATTCTTAAAGTTCTTTATATTCCACACAGCGACTATATTATGCTTAAAGCTTGACCCTGT
The DNA here is from genome assembly GCA_017551705.1 of Treponema sp. Lineage (GTDB taxonomy): Bacteria > Spirochaetota > Spirochaetia > Treponematales > Treponemataceae > Treponema_D. Next base: position 38,374 of record JAFZLA010000059.1, on the reverse strand, counting down.
CCTTGTATAAGCCAGCAGATAGGTCGAATCATCGCTAAACACAATGTCTTTCCATTCATAAACTTTATATGTTATAGTCCTTAACAACTTGAATGTTTTTAAGTCGTATATAAATATTTCTTTGCTGCTAGTAGGGAGAAGCGCAAACGTTGTGTTATCGGGCGAAAAAACAATCTTTCCCCTATTCTTATTTGAATAAACCACCTTCTTTTGAAAAATATCATAAATATATGACGTAAAGTCATTTTTGTCGCAATATGAAATGTATTTTGCATCCTGTGAAATATCCACATAATTGAGCTCCCCGTAAGGAAAAGTTTCTATAAGAAGCCCTGTATCGGAGTCCCATAATTTCGTTTCCTCCGCCACAGTAAAATAGTTTTTGTCATCTCTTATATACTTAACGATGACCACTCTTCCGGTGTGCATTTCCTGAGTGGCAAGCTTAATATTTTGAAAAGATTGCGCGGTCCTTTCTTGCCCAGCATCCTTTTTATCCATTTCAAGATTCAGCTTTCGCGTCTGACAAAAAGCCCCCACCGCGCACATCATCGCCATCGCAACCAGCAAAATTCTCTTCTTCATACAAAACTCCTTCTTCATTCCCCAAACAAAACAAAAGCCCCGCAAAGGGGGCTCTTGCGCAAAAAACATCGCGAAAAAATTTGTTATTTTACAATCTTGTAGTTGATTGTGGCGGTTTCGGCGGTGGCGCTTCCTCCGCCCAACGAAAGGCCGCGGGTGCCGGACTTTACGCCCATGACAGTTCCTTGGTTGGGGAGCTCGCTTTGTGAATTGGCCGCGTAAACAACAACCTTCTCGTTGCCGTACATGCCTTCGTCAACGCGCAAGACGGCGCCTTGCAAGTCGGGAAAGACGCGGCTTTCGCCGGCGCGGATAAAGTTGTTGTCCATGGGCAGCCATTCTTCTTTGCCTTTTGCGTCAATGCACAAAATGGCCAAGTAGGCGTTCTTGTTAGATTCCACCTTAAAGCGGATAACGTCTCTTGGGCGCAAAGTTGTCACCGGGTTTCCGTTTTTGTCAATTATGCTGGCCTTGAGCGCCGCGCCGCCTCCGCTTGTCTGTCCCAAAAGTCCCGAGCCGCCGTCTTGCACCACAGTCTTCTTGTTAATCTTTACGACAGGCCGCGGACTCTTTTGTGACTTTTCAATCAAGTATTTTACGTCGGGGTCTTTGGCCTTGAGCTTGCCTTTCCAAGAAGCGTACTGCTTGAGTGATTCCGTGTTGAGCGCCGTGATGATAAGCTGGTAGCCGCCGGCAACGTCGCTAAAGTTTCCCTTGACGATGCAGTCGTATCCCAAGCGCGCGAACTCTTGCATAGTCTCGTCAGTCACCTCTCCGCTTCTGTTGTAGTCAATTTCGTTGCGGGTAAGGGCGGCGACAAATTCGTCGCGGGTGACAACATTGACGCTGTCAAGCTTTCTGACAAACCAGTGGTTCAATTCGTCAACGATATGGTCAGACAAGGCCCAAAATTCGGTCTCGACGTCGACAACCGCAATTGTCTTGACCTTTCCGTCAATGCCTTTGCAGATTTCCTCCGCGCAGCCTCTCAACACATCGTCAAATTCGGGGTCCTTGGCGTAAAGCGAGCCCGCGCAAAAAAGCGCCGCAACAAACGCGACAAAAGCAAAATTCTTTTTCATAGTTTTCTTCTCCTCTAGTAGTCGCTCAGAAAATTTTCTTCCAAGTCTTGGTTGATTTTATAAATGGCCCTTGTGTAGGCCAAGTCCAAAGTCTTGCTTCCCGCTCGCGGATATGCCTTGGAATATGTGTAAAGGCCTTTGCCGGCGCCGTTGACAACAAGAATGTCGGCGGAAGCGCGCACAAAAGGACCAGCGTCGTATTCCTCTTCCTGGCAGGAAATGTCCACAACTATTTTATATTTTGAACCGTTCAAGGAATAAGCCATGCCCCTCTTTTCAACAATGGAACAAATTGTAGAAAATACCGGGTCAAACTTTTTGTCCTTTGGGTTCATGACAATGGAAAAAGTCAAATGTTTTTTTACGGAGGCGATGTCCGCGTCAAGCTTGGCAAGATTTTTGAGAGTGTCCTTGTATCCTTCGCTGTCAGAAGGAACGATCACAGTCTCGGCCTTGATGTATTGTTCCGCCAAAGTTGCAAAGGACTTTGCCTTTAGCAAGGCTCCGGCGGCCAAAAAAGCCTCGCTCTCTTTTTTGGCGTAAGCGACAAGCGTGTCCACAGATTCCACCAAAGCCGCGATTCTTGTCTTGTAAATTTCGACCGCCTCGCTTTTTTTGAGATAGGCCAAAAGCGTGTACTTGTCGTTCTTTGAGTCGTAAACGGGGTCGGTAAAGTTGACGCCAAAAAAATCGGCGTTGGACTTGATGTTGACGATTTGGGCAAAAGACTTGTTTGAAGAAAACATCTTTTTGTCTTCTTGAACAATCTCGCTTGACCTGTTTACCGCCTGCGTCACGACCTCGGTCTTTGTCTCAAAGAACATCGATATTTCGGCCACAGCGGAGGCCTTGGCAGCCTTTTCGGTGGCACCCTCTCCGATGGCCCTTATGTATTCCTTTTTAGGAAAATCTTTTTCGGGATTTGTAAGCCACGACGGAGCGGATCCCTTGCCAGAACCTTTCTTTGACTGGCCAAAAGCGCACGCGACTGCAACCCCTAAAAATATGAAAACAAGCAGTTTTTTCATGCATCCTCCAATAAAAAAAGCGCCGAATGCTTCCATATAAAAATCACTCAGCACTTTTTACAATAAATCTAATTATAAACTATAATTGGATATAAAGCAAATTTTTTTTTTAGAGAAAAACAGTTTTCTCGATCTTTCGGTGCCATTTTAGTCCAAATTCCTTGACTTTTCGGTGCCAATTTTGTCTGAATTTTGGCTATTTTCCCACAAGCGGGAAATCCTGCTTGCGCAATTCTTTCATGGGAACTTGCTCGTAGCCCCATTTTTTGTATGAAAGTTCCGGAACCTGCTCCTCAATGTAGCTTGCAAGCTCGTTGAGCGTCAAGTAGCCGTCTTTGTTGCGGTCGGCCTTGCCGTTAAGCGCTTCCAAAAGAACGTAAGTAAAAATGCCGTGGCCGTTGTAGCCTTCCATCGCCGCCTGCTCGTCGCTTGCCGCGGTGAGAACCGCCTGTCCAGTGGAACGAACCAAGCGCTCAATGGCGGACTTTTCTACAAAGCCCCGCATGGACTTGTCGCTGACAAAGGCGCCGGAATTGCAAGTATCAAGCATAATAAGAGTTTTTCCGGCCTTTATGCTGGACATGTATTTTAGAATGTCGTCTTTTGAAACGCCTTGAGAAATTATCGCGTCCGCGTCAGTGTACCTGAAATTTGACGGAATGAAATAGTAGTCGCCAGTCTTTTGGCTTGTCGTTCCGTGTCCTACTATGAACAAAATAAACACGTCGTCAGCCTTGACCTTCGGCGCCAATTCGGCAAACTGGGCGGCAAGACCCTCTTTCGTTACATCACCGTCAAAGAGTTCGTGAGTGTAAATATTTTGGTAAAGAGATTTTTTTTGTCCGCCAAAAGTTTTGGAAACCGCCTCAGCGTCGGCGACGGAATATTGCAGCCACAAACTTTTGTCGCGGTACTTGTTCACGCCGACAGAAAGGACATAAAGGTTGGGCTTGTCGCTTTTTCCCTGCCAAGAAATTTTTGTCGCCGCATGGAGGCTTTCTATTTTTCCTGCGGAATTGGTTGCGTAGGCTTCAATCGCGTTGTCGCCGTTTTGCAAAGTGACCGGCTGGCTGTACAAAAATGACGCCGCGCCCTGCTTATTTGCCGAGTTTGCCGCTCCGCCCTCCAGCGACAATTTGCGCGAGCCTTCCGCCAGCTGAATTGCCTTGCCGTTCAACTTAATGTAGACGGAACCGATTCCGCCGCCCTGGTCTTGAACGGTAAAGTTCACAGTCACGTCGCGCGACGCGGAAGTAGATGGCGTGTCGACAAACTTGACAAGGGGCGGCTCGCCTGTGACGACAAGCTCTGAAAACGACACGCCTTTTGCCTCATTGGAAATGTCCTTGCCTTGAAGTTTTGCGGCAACAAGGTCCGGGCGGTAGAGAACTTGAGCGTATTGGCCAAGTTCGCTGACTTTCATTCCGTCAACAAGGTGAACAAATTTGCTGATACCGCCATCGCTGCCGTTAAAATAGCCTTCGGGGGTATATGTCAGCCAGTCACCATTTGCATCGCCCATCGTAGACGTAAGAAGTTCTCCAGTCTCGACTGAATAACAATGCACTATACCCGCACCACCCAATGTGATAATCTTAGAACAATCTTCATTAAAAAAACATACAACTTCTACTTCAGAAACAGGTATTTTTTTTATCAAACCCCAAGCAGAAACAGAGTATACAGAAATAAATATTTCCCCTGTATTCACATCCACCTCATGCATTCCAACATATCTATTGTTTAGTGAGAAAAAGGGATAGAAAAAACAAGCGTCACGAGTCTCAAGAGTCTTTACAACGCGCCAATTATCCGTACTGTAGATATAAACTTTTTCGTTACCATAATCACCGGCATCTTTATAAAAAGCAAAATATTTCTCATCAAAAGAAAAACTTGCCCAATTTATATTTTTTTCTATAAGCACAGTTTTATTTTGTTTAACATCATACACCATTTGGCTTCCATCATTCCCATAAAAAAAAATATAGCTATCAAAAATGCTAAATTTGGAAAACATTATCGTGAATCCTGTTTCTACCCCAAAAACATGCATCTTTTTCTTTTTCTTAACATCATATACATAAGTTTCTTTCTTTTCGTTATCGTAAATCGCAAGTAATGAACCGTCAGGACTGCCTATTATTTTTTCTGCCGCAACCTTATGCAAGATAGTTTTTTCCTGACCGCTTTCTATATCGCGCAAGACAATCTTTTTATTCTCATAATCCGAGTAATATAAACCGACTTCTGTAAATGCCAGCCCACTAGCAGCAACATCTTTTGTAAGATTTTCTGACTGGGGCATTTTTGAAAAATCCTGTGCAAACAAAGCCGTTTCTTCTCCAGCTGCATCTGAAACAAAAAAAACTTCTTTCGCTGTATTTTGGTATATACAACCCCAATGAGAAACACCAGATATTTTTTCTTTTTGTTTCAAACTGTTCATGCATCGTATTTCTATATTCTGATATGCCCCTATCGCAATTTCATCAGCATTGTATGGTGAAAAAGCAATGCTAAAAGCTGAAAAATTTCTATTCTGGTTATACATTTTTTCATTTTCAACATCATATTCTACAAATTGCATTTCTTTTAGCGCATACACTTTCTTCCCATCATGCGAAAATATTAGACCACGCGGTTTATCTCCATATTCTTTAGACATTAAAAACTTTTTCTTTGATATTTTGCTGTCAAAAACACTTTCTATATATATTTCTGTAGAATTTGCATAAGCGAAATATGTGGCGTCAGGAGAAATAGCGGTAAGATAAAGAGCGTATTTACCCTTGCATCCATCGCACACTTTGATTATCTTATTCTGTTTCATGTCATAAACAAGATTCACAGAAGGTGTTTGATCTTTTTTACAGGAAGCCAATATGCTCAAATAACGACAGTCAGCACTCCAAGCTATTTGCGAATGGAAATAATAACCGCTTTTTTGCAAGATGATGTTTTTCTTGTGAGTCTCAACATCGTATATATCTATATAGTCCGTATTAGGAGCCGCAAGGTATTTGCTGTCAGGAGAAAAAGAGTATGTTTTTGATATTTCATCATTTTCCTCTCCGATAGCAATTTTTTTTCGTGTTTCAATGTTTGTCAAAAAAATACGCCTATCATCATGATCAATGGAAACTATATATTTAACATCAGGCGAGAAATCCTTAAATTCTCCAAGAGAAAAGGACTTTACAAGTATGCCAGTTTTTCTTTCATAGATTTTTGCTTCATGCATTGTTGCGGCCATTATAAACTTGCCATCATTGCTATACTTTAGATATTTTACACCACCATCATTTCCTTCCTGCACAACCAACTCCGGCTTTGCCCAAGCCACGGTCGCCCAAAAACAAAGCGCGACAAGACAAAACTTCTTCATAAAATGCTCCTGTTGACTTAATCACGGATTTCCAATGTGCGTTTCACCCAAACCAGACGAAAGATTAGAAATGCCAATATTAATTTCACTTAGAGTGTCTCCCATATTATATTCGCCCAAGCCTTTGGTTGCAGAAATAACGGCATTTCTTACGGGCACTTTTGTTTTTGTTTCATAAAATCCAACAATGGAGTTTTCAACATAGAAACAAGCCTCTCCATTATACCTAACAACAACATTTTCTAAGCCTTCTATGTCTATTACATTTTCCGTCTTCTTAATGCCACTAACATCCACAGTTTTTAAGCATTCATCATTCGCGTCATTTCGTAAATGCATCTTTTTTCCGTTAATAATTATTCTCACAAAATCCCCCTTAATATTATTTTAAAGAAAACAATAGTTGAAAAAGCAAAGCAGAGTATTTGGAGCAACACCCCCGCAGAAACGATGGCATAGCCTTTTCTTACAAAAGCTACGACATTTTTATTCTTGTAAACAAATCTGTCATTCTCTTTTAAGATACGATCGCTCTCATCTGCGCCAGCAAAATGCAAGCGTAACAATTTCTCATGATTAAATGACCACAATGTCCTAGGAATCAAAGACACTGCTATTATCAGCAAATTTAGCAATCCTATAGCAAAAACCGCCGCGCTTGAGATAATAAAACAATCGCTATTCAGATTGCATTGTGATTTAGAAATTGAAATAAAAGTTGCCAAAGTCGCCAATATAAGAGAGTCCGCAGTCAAATACGACGCGAGCTTTGCTTCGAGCCTGTCTTTTGAGTTTAAAGTTTCATCATATTGCCGTAACAACAATTCCTCTACATTCACCTTATTTCCTTCCGCTCCCATCAATTCCTCCGCTCTAAAAACTCAGACTCCCTGTTTACGAATTTACACTAAAACATAGATTTGTCAAGAAAAACTTTTTTTTCATCTTCATAAAAAAATTCCCCTAGCGCAACCCCGCAAACTGCGCTATAATGCATGTCGGAGGCGCAACAGTGCCAAAAGCGTTGTTAGACTTTATGGGCTTTAAGTTTTTCTTTTGGTCCAATGAAGAAAAAAGGATTCATGTTCATGTATGCAAAGGCGATCCACGCCCCAACGCCACCAAGTTTTGGGTTTCTCGAGATGGGATTGAGTTGGCATACAACGACAATTCAATCTCCGCCGCAGACTTGAACAAAATTCAAAAATATATATGGGCAAACCGCGATACAATAATTGCGCGGTGGTTTCAACATTTTGGATTTTAAGGAAGCGTTTATGGCAATTTATTACAGCACTCTTGACGACATTGTTCTTACATTCTCAAAAATACAAAAAAACGGGCCTTTTGAAGAAATCGACTTTAGATTCGAGCGCCCAAATAAAAACGGCGGCTTTGACTTTGCGGAGGGCAAGCTGCCAAACAACATGTTTTACAAAACATTCGGATTTTCGGAAGACGAATTAATGGAATTGGAAAACTACATAAAAAACAATTCATTCTTGATTTGGGAAATTGCCCGCGAATCGGCGTAAGCAAGCGTTGTCATTTTACCCAAAATCTGATAGGCTTTAACCATGATTGGAATCGTTGACTACAACGCGGGAAACATAAAGAGCGTCGAGCGGGCGCTGGACTACCTAAAGGCGCCCTACATTCTTTCAAAGAATCCGGCGGACTTAAAGGACGTTGACCGCTTGATTTTTCCGGGAGACGGAGAGGCGGCCTACGCGATGCGCGAGCTTGTGATGTCGGGCTTTGACACATTCCTCAAAAATTGGGCGGACGACAAAAAGCCGCTTTTGGGAATTTGCATCGGAGCGCAAATCATCTTTGACAAAAGCGAAGAAGGCGGCTCGATCACAAACGGCCAGCAAAGCTACACGCAATGCCTTGGAATCGTTCAGGGAACAATCCGCCACTTTAAGAACGTATGGCGTGACCGCGACCTCAACCCCCAAGACCATTCGCGAAAAGTTCCCCACATGGGCTGGAACGACGTGACTTTCAGCGGCTCCTGCCCCATCCTAAAAGGCGTTCCCGAATCGAGCGACTTTTACTTTGTCCACTCATACGTGATTCAGCCGGACAACCCTTCCGTGATTAAAGGCTACGCCAACTACGGAGCGATGGTTCCCGCTGTTATCCAGCAAAAAAACGTCTTTGCCTGCCAGTTCCACCCCGAAAAATCAGGAAAAGCCGGCCTGCAAATAATCAAAAATTTTGTCGAGGGGGACTTGGAATGCTAAAAAAACGAATCATTGTTTGCCTTGACGTAAAGGACGGCCGCACCACAAAGGGCGTCAAATTTCAAAACAACTTGGACATAGGCGACCCCGTCGAAATGGCAAAAAAATACTACGAGCAGGGCGTGGACGAGCTGGTCTTTTACGACATCATGGCCAGCGCCCGCGGAGAGCGGCCGATTTTGGAATTGATAAGCAAGGTGGCCAGCCAAGTCTTCATCCCCTTTTGCGTGGGAGGAGGAATTGGTTCAATAGAAGACATCCGTTCCACCATACTTGCGGGAGCGGAGAAAGTCTCCCTAAATTCGCAGGCGGTTAAAAACCCCGACTTGATACGTCAGGGCGCCAGCGTCTTTGGAAGCCAGTGCATCGTTCTTGGAATGGACGCCAAGCGCGACCCAGAATGCCCCAGCGGCTACCGGGTTTTCATAAACGGCGGCCGGGTCCAGACAGACTTGGACGCGCTTGAGTGGGCCAAAAAAGCCCAGGACTTGGGGGCTGGCGAGGTCGTCCTAAATTCGATTGACGCTGACGGAACCAAGGCCGGCTACGAAATTCCTTTGACCAAAATGATGGCCGAAAATTTGCGGATTCCAGTAATAGCCTCAGGCGGCGGCGGAACCGTTGACCACCTGGCGCAAGTCTTGACCAAAGGCCAGGCCGACGCGGCCCTGATTGCCACAATGGTTCACTCGGGCGAATACACAATCCAGGCAATCAAGCGGGAGCTTTCCCTTTCGAACGTTCCCGTCAGAATGTAGCCGCGATTGCGCTCTATACAAAAATATTGTCATTTTCCTCAATTCACCGCGATAAAAAAAACTTGCATTCTAATAAAAAGAGTGTTATAATCTTACTACTATTTACAAGGAGAAGACATGAAAGTTAAACTATCCTTTAAGATTTTCTTGATTGTGGCCGTAATGGTCATTTTGTCATCAGTCGCGATTTGCGCGATTTCAGTTCTTACTTTTAAGAACAATTTCACAAGCGAAATTGACGACACAGTAAAGACAGCGGGAAGAGGCGGAGAGCTGTTGCTTAAAAACTGGGAACAGACCCTCGCGGCCGAAGCCAAGACAACGGCAGGCCTCAACCGCACAACAAGCGCGTTGGGAACCGGCGACGTTGCCCTCTTGGAAAACGTTGTCCAGTCACAGCGCGGCAATATGGACGCCGACTACTTGCTCATCGCAGACCGCAGCGGAACTGTTTTGGCAGGAACGGTCGGAGTCGGAAAGAGCGTAAAAGACGTTGAGGCTTGGCAGAACGTAATCAGCGGAAGCGCCTTAAGCTATTCTTGGGTAGAAAAAGATTATGTGGCGTGGGGCTTGTTCTACGCCGCTCCAGTCCGCTACCAGGGCGAAGTTGTAGGAGCCGTTCTTACCGGCTACGACTTTGTAAAAGAAGACTTTGTAAACTTGGTCAAAGAAGCGCACGGAACGGAATGTACAGTGTTCCGCGGAGACTTGCGCGTTTCCACAACTTTGCGCGACGCCAAGGGCAACCCGATGACCGGAACAAGAATCGACAACAAGCAGGTTCTTAGCCAAGTTTTGGGAAAGGGCGAGCAACTTAGATTGAGCAACATAATCGGCGGAAAGCAGTACCGCTCAATATATATTCCTCACAAAAACCCCGACGGACAAGTTGTTGGAATGCTCTTTATGGCAAAAAACCAGCACGTAATCACAAGCGCCACAGAGCAGACCTTGCAGTTTGTAATTCCGTCATTGGTCGTAATCTTGATCATCGTTTCAATCTTCACGACAATCATCGTCCGCTTTGTAGTCGTAAAGCCGGTTCTTTCGGTTCGCGACAGTTTGCTCAAGATTTCTAGCGGAAACGCCGACTTGACACAGCGCATTGACTCTAAGTCAAAGGACGAAGTTGGCGAAGTTGTAGGCGGCTTCAACAAGTTTGTCGAGCGCTTGCAGTCAATCGTCAAGATTATCAAAGAGCAGGACAAGGATTTGGAATCTGGCGGCGAGAACATGGGCGCCATCAGCCAAGACACTGCCAGCGCCATCACCGAGATTATCGCCAACATCGATTCAATCCACAAGCAAATCGAAAACCAGGGCCAGAGCGTAAACCAGACAGCCGGCGCGGTGAACGAGATTTCTTCAAACATCGACTCTCTCAACAAGATGATCGAAGGCCAGACAGCCGGAATCACTCAGGCTTCCGCCGCTGTAGAAGAGATGATCGGAAACATTTCTTCGGTCAACCAGAACGTAGAAAGAATGGCCAACTCTTTTGAAGAGCTCAACCAAAACGCCGACATCGGATTCAAAAAGCAGCAGGACGTCAACGAAAAGATTCAGCAGATTGAAACTCAGTCTGCCATGCTTGAGGACGCCAACCAGGCCATCGCCAACATCGCGGCCCAGACCAACCTCTTGGCCATGAACGCCGCCATCGAGGCCGCCCACGCGGGCGACGCCGGAAAAGGCTTTAGCGTTGTTGCCGACGAAATCAGAAAGCTTAGCGAAACTTCTACCGGCCAGTCAAAGACTATCGGCGAGCAGTTGGCTAAGATTAAAGAATCAATCAGCAGCGTAGTTGCCGCCAGCGACGAGTCGGCCCAGGCCCTAACAGTCGTTGCCGACAAGATCCGCGACACAGACCAGCTTGTCATCCAGATTCGCACCGCTATGGAAGAGCAGACAGAAGGAAGCCGCCAGATCAGCGAAGCGCTTAAGAACATGAACGACGGTTCAATGGAAGTTCGCAACGCCAGCGAAGAGATGACAGAAGGCAACAAGTTGATTCTTGACGAAGTGCGCCGCTTGCAAGACGCCACTTTGACAATGAAGGGAAGCATGGAAGAAATGTCTCAGGGCGCCGAAAAGATCAACGAGACCGGAGCCGCCCTCAACGACGTCACCAGCACTCTCAAAGAGTCAATCTACAAGATTGGACAGGAAATCAACAACTTCACAGTTTAAGCGAAAACAAGTTTTCGCTTAAACACGAGTTTTGCGCTTGCGCAAAACTCGCAAATTGGTTGTAATGCCAAAAAGGCCGCCGAGAGGCGGCTTTTTTTATTGACCAGGATAATACGTGGCGCGGTTTTTGTCGGTCTCAAAAACATCGACGGAATAAATGCGCCAATTTTTTTGCTGGCCAGAATCGGTCGAGGCGGCGGCGCCATCCAATTGCGCCTGAACGCCTTGGCAAATATAAAGCGCTATCCGCTCGGCGCTGGGATTTTGGTCAAAGAAGGGGTTGTCGTTAAGGTTTGTGTGGTCTAAGCCGGCCAACACCTTTTTTAGCGCGGCCTTGAGCTGCGTAAAGTCCAAGAGCATTCCGCCCTGGTCCAGCTTGTCTCCGCGAACGTGAACAAAAACCTTGTAATTATGGCCGTGCAAGGCCTCGCACTTTCCGTTATAGTCGCGCAAAAAATGCGCCGCCGCAAAACTATCTTCCACTCGCACTTCAAACATAGCGCCATTATACCAATAGGCAACCGTTATGACAATACAAGCAATTAAAACGCGTAGGGAGAAGGCGGACGGCCGCTCGCTTTGCGCGTTATGCTTGCTGTTACACCCTAAAAGACGCAACCGCGAGAAAGGCCGTTCGATTCTCCCGAGAGCGTTTTGTTTTTTTTATTATATTGAAATTACTTTCAATATGCGGTAAAATGGCGCTATGGAAAAAAAGTTGTCATCATTGCTTGATTCCTTTGAATGCAAGGCGGTAGCGGCCGACGGCGTCAGCCCGCTTGACCAATCACTTATCGGGGCGACTCCTGTGGCGGGCCTTGCCTTTGACTCGCGCGACGTTAAGCAAAACTATCTTTTTTTCGCCCTGCCAGGAACGCACGTTAACGGAAATAAATTTATCGCGGCGGCGATCGACGCTGGAGCAAGCGTCATCGTTTACCAAGACGAGCTTACAAAAGATGAAAGCGCCCAAATAGCCAAGGCCATCGTTTGCCGAACTTTGAACAACATGGGCGACTCGCAAAAAAAACTTTCCGACTTGGTGATGCCGGTCTTGCTTAAAGTGGCCGACGCTCGAAAATCAATGGCTCCAGTCTCCGCCGAATTTTACGGAAACCCCTCCAAAAAACTTATAGTCATCGGAGTCACCGGAACCGAAGGCAAGTCTTCGACCGTAAGCTTTATCTGGCAGCTTTTGCGCCTGTCCGGAAAAATGGCGGGCTTCATCTCGACCGTTCAATATTCCTTGGGCGGAGACGCGGTAGCAAATCCCGTTCACGCCACAACCCCCGAAGCGCCCGTCATCCAGCGCGAGCTTTACGAGATGGTCCAGAACGGCTGCGAATACGCGGTTGTCGAAAGTTCCAGCCACGGACTTAGCGAATCCCTTGGCCGCTTGGACAAAGTTCTCTTTGACTGCGGCGTGTTCATGAACGTCACGCTGGAACACTTGGAGTTCCACAAAACATTCGAAAAATACCGGGACGACAAGGCAAACCTTTTCCGCGCTTTGGACAAGCACGACCACCACAAGATTGTCAACAACGTTCCGCTTGACTTGACTCCCTGCGGAATCGTAAATCTTGAAGACCCGTCCGCCGCCTATTTTGTAAAAGCGACGCAAGCGGTTTGCTACGGATTTGCCACAAAAGACACCGAGCCGATAGACGGCGTGGAGTCATTAAAGGCGACAAAAATTGACGCGGCGCAAGACTACCTTGAATTTGAATTTGAGCACGGCTCGGCATTTGACCAAAGCCACGAAAGCATAACGGCGCGCACAACTTGCGTCGGCGCCTTCAACGCGCTCAACATCATGGCGGCGATGATCGCAGTAAACAAAATGGCGGACATTCCCTTGCGCCAATTGGCGCGCAGGGCCGCCAGCCTTATTCCGATAACAGGCCGCATGACAAAAATCGCGCGCGGACAAGACTTTGAAGTCATCGTCGACTACGCGCACACGCCCTCAAGCTTTGAGGCGATTTTTCCGCCGATACGCGCGCGCTGTCAAGGAAAAATTTTCGCCTTGTTTGGAAGCGGCGGCGAGCGCGATTTGACCAAGAGGCCCTTGCAAGGACAAATCGCCGCCAAGTATTGCGACATTATTATTTTGTGCGACGAAGATCCGCGCGGCGAAGACCCCCGCGCGCTTTTGGAGCAAATTGCGGTTGGCGCTGTAAAAGAAGGCAAGGTGGAAAACAAAGACTTGTTCATCACGCCCGACCGTCCAACTGCAATCAGGCAAGCCTTTGGCATGGCGCGCAAGGGCGACATCGTGCTGCTTTTAGGAAAAGGCCACGAAAATTCTATCATATACAAAGACCGTACGCTGCCCTACGACGAAATCGCCGAGGCAAAAAAAGCGCTTGCGGAATTGGGATACAACAAAGAAATTGGGTGAGGAAACAAAAATGAATCTAGCGATTTTATTTGGCGGAAAATCTAGCGAACACGAAGTGTCTTTGGTCAGCGCAAGCTCTGTGGCGCGCAACTTGGACAGCTCAAAATACAATGTCATTCCAATCGGAATCGCAAAAAGCGGAAAGTGGTTTTTGCAAAGCGACCAGGAACTGGCTCGCGTCCGCGCCGACCAAAAGGCCGCGTTTAAAATTACCGAAGACCCCGCAAAAATTGTCAGCGTGATTCCCGGCGGAAAAAAGGACGCCTTTTTGGTTGACGGAAAATCTTTGCAAGTTGATGCAGTCTTTGGAGTAGTTCACGGAACATTTTGTGAAGACGGCGTCATGCAAGGCTTGCTTGAAGCGGCCGAAGTTCCTTATGTTGGCTGCGGCGTAATGGCCAGCGGCATTACGATGGACAAAGAAAAGACAAAAGTTATTTGGAACGACGCGGGCCTTCCTGTAGTGCCGTACTACTGCTTTACCCGAGCGGACATAAACGACAACAAGCGCTACGATGCCTTGGTCGAAAAAGTCATCGCCGACTTTGGATTCCCGCTTTTTGTAAAGCCCTGCAACGCAGGCTCTTCTGTAGGAGCCAGCAAGGCGTCAAACGCGCGCGAGCTTAGCATGGCACTTGGCGAGGCCTTTACTTGGGACAACAAAGTCTTGGTAGAAAAATCAATCAACGCGCGCGAGATTGAATGCAGCGTCACTGGAAACGCCGTAATCCAAAATCCCGACAACGCCTTTAGCGCGGTTCGCTCTTACACTCCGGGCGAAATCAATCCCACCCACGAGTTCTACGACTACGACGCAAAGTACAATGACCCCGACGGAGCCTCGCTCAACATTCCGGCAAACTTGGACGAAAACACGGCAAAAGAAATCAAGGCTCTTGCCGAAAAAGCCTACACTGTCTTGGACTGCTCCGGCCTTAGCCGCGTGGACTTTTTTATCGACAAAGACACAGGAAAGATTTACCTCAACGAAATAAACACAATTCCAGGCTTTACCTCAATAAGCATGTTCCCCAAAATGTGCGAGGCGGCGGGCCTCGCATACAAGGACTTGATAACGCTTTTGATTGACGAAGCCGTAGAGCGCTTTAACGAAGGCAAAAAACTTTCGACATCAAGATAATTTGCAAGGAGACCAAGATGAACGCCCACGTTTACCCCAAAGGATGCTTTTTTAAGTCTATCGAAGACATCAAGGACAAACACATCACCGTCATGGGCTTGGGGCTCAACGGAGGCGGAGAGGCCGTGGCGCGCTTTTTGCTCAAGCACGGAGCCTACGTTTTGGTCACCGACATGAAGACGGAGGAACAGTTAAAGCCAACCCTCAATTCCATAGCCTTTGACGACACGCTCAACAAGGAACGCTTGACTTACGTTTTGGGCGGCCACAGAATCGAAGACTTTAGGGACGCCGACTGCGTGATTAAAAATCCCGGAGTAAAAATTCAAGGAAACGAATTTTTGAGCGCCGCCCCCGCGATAGAAACCGACATCAGCTTGTTCTTGCAATTCACAAAGGCGCCGATTATCGCCATAACAGGAAGCAAGGGAAAGTCCTCGACTGTAAGCGCGATTCATTACGGCTTGCAACAAGCGGGCTTTGACGCTTATTTGGGCGGAAACATCACGGTAAGCCCGCTGACCTTTTTGGAAAAGACAAACGAAAAGACGCCGGTTGTCTTGGAACTATCCAGCTGGCAGTTGGCCGACCTTAGGGGCCGCGGACTTTTAAAGCCAAAAATTTCTTTGATAACAAAAATCGTTCCAGACCACCAAAACTGGTACGGCAACATGGAAGACTACATCGCCGACAAAAAACTTATTTTTGCCGACCAAGACAAAGACGACTTTATGATTTGCGACGCCGACAAGGACCCCTTTGGAACAGGCCCAAAGCAAGGCGGCTCTTGGGGCGACATATTCGCCCGCGAATGCAAGGCAAAAGTTTTGCGCTACAGCCAGGACCCGCTTGACGACAGCATGTACGGCGTGTGGCTCAGCTTTGACGACAAAAACGATTTGGAAGCCGTGGCGCGAATCCCCGGAAAAACAGGCGACACAAAAATTTTGGGAGCGGTAAACGTTCCCGGCCGCCATATGCGCCAAAACGTAATGAACGCCGCGCTTGTCCTTTACCTTATGGGTGTCCAGCCGGACGCGATACAAAAAATTCTTGGCCAGTGGAACGGCATTCCCCACCGCTTGCAGTTCTTCCATCAATTTAAAAGCGCGGCGGCTAGAACGGTTAGATTCTACAACGACTCTTGCTCCACCGTGCCCGAAGCCGCGGCCGCCGCAAGCGCCGCTTTTGGAAAGACAGTGATTTTTATCACAGGCGGAACGGACAAGGGCTTGGACTTTGAGCCTTTGGCCGAGGCTTTGGACCCTACGATAGTTTCTTCAAGCCCAGCCGCCGCGCTTTATTTGCTTGCCGGAAGCGGAACGGACAAACTTTTGCCGCTATTGCAGGCGCGAAAGATTGCCTTTAACGGCCCCTACAATTCGTTGGACGAATTGCTTGGCGCGCTCAAAAAAGATTTTGACGACAAAAGCTCGCCGGCCTACAACAACGACACGGTGGTCTTTTCGCCTGGCTGCACTTCGTTTGGAATGTTCTCAAATGAATTTGACAGGGGCGAAAAGTTCATGGCCGCCGTCAAGAAAATTTTTGCCTAAGCTTTGCAAGTCTAGATTTTGTAAGAAGCCAAGTAAGTTTTCATCTCGTCGACGTAGCATTGGCCTATAGCGCTAAGGCTAAGATTCTTTTTCTTTATCCAGCCGATTTGCATTACAGGATTGTTTTCTTTTGCCTCGTCGTAAAAGGGAACGGCCACATAATCCGAGCCGTTCAACTCTTCGGAGATGATTCCGCAGCAAAGAGTGTAGCCGTTAAGGCCGACCATCATGTTCAAAATAGTTCCGCGGTCGTTGACCTTGATCACGCGGCGGTGCTTGCGTTCCGAAAAAATTTCTTCGGCGTAATAAAATTCGCTGGCCTCGTCTTGTTCAAAAGAAAGGCAGGGGTATGGCTCCAATTCCTCAAAAGTGATTTGCGACTTTTTGGCCAGAGGATGCTTTTTCCACATGTAAACGTAGGCACGGCAGTCAATAAGCTTGTTGAACTCCAAGCCTTTTGACTCAAGCAAGTTTGTGATGACCTTACGGTTAAAGTCGCTAAGATACAAAACGCCAAGCTCGCTTTTTAGCGAGGCCACGTCTTCGATGACGTCGCGGGTTTTTGTCTCGCGCGCGGCAAGCTCGTATTCGTCTGTGTTGATTTTTTTGGCCATCTCGACAAAAGTCTTTATAGCAAAGGTGTAGTGCTGGGTTGAGATGGCGAACTTTTTTTTGCGCTTGCCGTCGTCTCCGTATTTTTCCAAAACGTTTTCCCAATGGCGCAAAAGCTCGCGCGCGTTGGAAATAAATTCTTGGCCTTCGCTTGTCAAAGTTACGCCCCTGGAAGTTCGGTTGAAAATTGTGATTCCCAACTCGGCTTCCAAATCGCGAATCGCGGCCGTCAACGAAGGCTGCGAAACGTAAAGATTCTCCGCGGCCTTGTTGAAGCTCTTGGCCTCGGAGATTCCTTGGGCATACTTTAATTGCTGGATGGTCATATAAAACTATTCGCTTATTTTTTCCAGGGCTTGATGCGCAAGTAAGTTTCGTTGCGGTCGCTTCCGACTGACACGATTCCTACCGGCGTGTTGGTGAAGTCTTCGATGAACTCGATGTAAGCCTTGGCGTTTTTGGGCATCTTGGAATAAGAGCCGCACTTTTTGAGGTCCTTTTTCCAACCGTCAAACTTTTGCAAAATCGGCTTGGCCTTGTTGAGCGCCGGAATGCTTGTGGGAAATTCGGTCACAACTTTTCCGTCAATCTCGTAGGCGACGCAAGCTTCGATTTCGTCCATGTCGTCGTAAATGTCAAGGTGGGTCAAAACAAGCGAGTCGATTGAGTTTACGTGGCAGGCGTAGCGGAGCGCCACCAAGTCAAGGTAGCCGCAGCGGCGCGGACGGCCTGTGGTCACGCCAAACTCGTTTCCTGTCTTGCGAACGTAGTCACAAAGCTCGCCTTCGCTTTCTGCGTTGAACTCGCTGGGCATAGGTCCGTTTCCGACGCGGGTCTCATAGGCTTTGAAAACGCCAAAGATTCTGTCCAAGGCGCGGGGTCCGATTCCTGAACCTGTTGACGCTCCGGCTGAACAAGAGGCTCCGCTTGAAACGTAGGGATAGGTTCCGCTGTCGATGTCAAGCATGGCTCCTTGGGCGCCTTCGAACAAAACATTTTCTTTGCGGCATTCCCACATCTTCTCGGCGATGTTGACGCGCATAGAAAGGAGCTTGTCCATGTAGGGCTTGAGGAAATCTTTGTCGGCCTGATCAAGGTCGGCCATCTTTTCGTCCCAGTCCAAGTCGGCCAAGCGGATTCCGTCGCGTTCTGATTTTTGTGAATATGTTGTTCCGATTCCGCGGCCTGTGGTGCCGATCGGGCGCTTGCGGGCGGCGTCGCGCTTTTTGTCCATTTCGCGGTAGCCGGGCAAAACGATGTGGGCGCGGTCAGAGATAAACACGCGGCCTTCCCATTCGATTCCGTTGTCGCTGAGCATTTTGAGCTCGGCAAAAAGCGCCTCTGGGTCGATTACCATTCCAGAGCCAAGGAAAACGACTTTTCCGGGATACAAGATTCCAGACGGAACTTGGTGCAGCGCGTACTTTTTTCCGTCAACCACGATTGTGTGGCCGGCGTTGGCTCCGCCAGCAAAACGGACGACATACTTTGCGTCCTGCGCCAAAAAGTCAACAATTTTTCCCTTGCCTTCGTCTCCCCACTGGGCTCCCATTACGACAACGTTCATTTTACGCCTCAAAATACAATAAATTTGCCAAGCCGCGCGCCCGCCAATACAGCCAGCCGCCCCAACCTAGCCGAAATGATTATAACGATATTAATGAATTTATTCAACAAGGTGGATTTGCCCGCGCGAACGGGGGAATGAAGGTAATACAAAAAAGCTCTCGCGGGAATCCGAACGGGTGCGAACGTGGAAGCTTTTAGGGCAAAAAGGCAAGCTTAACGCGTCCAAAGTTCTCCCCGTCCGGCCTTCCCGCTGCGCTTTTTTAATTGCTTCTACAACCCCGCTCGCACGGGCAAACGCTTTACAAGAAATTAAAACGCGCAGGGAGAAGGCCGCTCCGTCTGAGCGTTCTGAGGCTGCCAATTTTGCGCAAGCAAAATTGATGTAAATGTACATCTTCCCTTGCAGCCTCAGCCACGCGCAAGACGGGCGGATTCTCCCGAGAGCGTTTTAGTTTTTTTATAATGCGTTTGCCCTGTCGCGCCGATAATTAAGGTATGAAATTAGCGGCGATGCTGCCGGTTGTGCTCGGCGTGCTCAAAAATCCTATCACAATCATCTCTGCGGCGGTCATAATTCTTTACTTGAACTTTGTGTTTTTTGTGGCGCGCTACGTAAAAAAGCCGGCCAAGCCAAAGAAGAGAAAGGAGCCCAAGCCCGCTCCCGCCAAGAAACAAGAAGAGAAGAAAGAGGGCGAGGATGAAGGCACAGGGGATGCCGGCGGCGAGGAGTAGAAATCTCCCTTTCGGCGGCCATCGCTCCCTCCCACAAAAGGCCCGCGTTGTAGACGGAGCCGGATTTTTCCAACTGGTCCAAAATCAAGTCTATGTCGCTTGAATCCCAAACGTTCAAGCCAAAAATCTTTCTGTCCATTTCGTTGAACTTTTTCATCGTCCGTTCCACCACTTGCTCCCTGCCGTAATAGTTTTGATTTTTCCTAATGAACTTGTGGACAAGCCGCGCGTCAGCAGCGTCAAAAACCGTTGGCGGATTAAATGCCGAGCCGTTTTTGCCGGCCTTTTTCTTTGCGTCGCAAATGTCGCAGCCCGCGCAAATAGTCCGCTCGCCTCCAAGAGCGTCAAGCAAAATTTGCCGGCGGCAGCTTTTTGCCTCGGCGAATTTTTTTAGGACGCGCTCGCGACTTGCGACAGCAAACTTTTCATAAGCGTCCGAATCTTCCTTGCTCCAAAGCAAAATCGCCTTGGACATTTTTTTGTCACGGCCACCCCTTCCCGCCTCTTGAATGTAGCTTTCGGCAGTGGGGCTTGCCTCAAGGTGAACCACGGTGCGAATGTCGGCCTTGTCGACCCCCATGCCAAAGGCGCAAGTGCAGCACAAGATCGCGTCTTTTTTTGGGAAGAACCATTTTTCTACGGCGGATTTTTCTTCGCGGCTTAGGCCTGCGTGGTAAAAGCGAACGTTGTCCGCTCCGACGCATTCGGAAAGTTCCCGAGCCATGTCTTCGCTCTTGGCCCGCGTTCCGCAAAAAATAATCATAGGCTTAAGCTCTGTGACGGCCAAACGGCAGGCAGCCTTTTTCTTTGCCCAGGCCATCAAGACCGAATAACGAATGTTGGGCCTGTCGCTGTCGCCGCGAACTACGTGGGCGCGGCCGCCAAACAATACTTGGCTGACCCGCTCCAAAACTGTAGGAGACGCGGTTGCGGTAAAGGCCGTCACAAGAGGAACGCCCAACTGTTCGATTATTTTTCCAAGCGTAAGATACGCGGGCCTAAAGGTGTCGCCCCACTCGGCCACGCAGTGCGCTTCGTCAATCGCTATGTGGCTGATGCCAACAGCCTTGAGCTGCGCCAACAAGCTTTGGCTTTGCAATACTTCGGGATTGGCCAAAATAATTTTGGCACCGTTTTTTAGCAAAGAAAAATTTTCTTCGCGCTCGGCCTCGCTTTGGCCGCCCCTAAAGACCGCGCATTCGATTCCGCTTTGCTCAAGGCGGCGCTTTTGGTCGGCCATCAAGGCAAGCAAGGGATAAAAAATCAAGGTTGGTCCTGGCAGCATAACTGCGGGAAGCAAAAAGCACATGGACTTTCCCGCGCCTGTTGGCAAAAGAACTATTTGCCGGCCCATGCAAAAAACGTCGGTCGAGTCCGCGGCCTGCCCGCAAGACAAAGAAGCGCCGCCGCAGTTTTGGGCTTGCAAACTATCTTGTGGAACGGTGGCGCCGCGACCAAGGTCGCTTGCAAGGCCGGAAGAGTCGGCCGCCGCGTCCAAAATGTTTCCTATTACAAGCCGCTGCCAGGGGTAGAGGTGCGACACTCCAAAGACATTTTTGGCCACAGACAAAACCGGGTCGTCGGCTTCGGTCGAGTCCGCCTCAAAAATTTTTCCGCGCAATTCTGGCGGCAGCTCGTCCCCGCCGTCAAGGGCCGCGCTTTTTGGTTTTGCAAAAAATTGCAGCGCCGCGCCCAACAACGAATTGCCGCCCAAAAGGCGCCGCGCTAAATATAATAAGTTTTTCACATATATAAGATAGACATTTTTTTAGTTTTTTTGCGCTTTTTTTGAGAAAAAATGAATTTTTTTCGCGAACAATACAATAATGGAAAAAAAAACGCGCAGCGGAAAGACCGCGCGGCGCGCGTTTTAGGCTTGCCAAAAATTTCCGCTATTTATCCATTATCGTAATTTCAACGCGGCGGTTTTTTGCGCGGCCGGCTTCGGTGGAGTTGTCGGCGATGGGGACGTCTCCGCCCATTCCCTTTGTAAAGACATGATACTTGTCGCGCACATTCTTTCGGATAAGATAGTTGGCTACGGCCTGGGCGCGCTCCTCGCTTAGCTTTTGGCGGCTTTCCTTTGTTCCGCGCAAGGCGGTGTGGCCGGTTATGAGCAAATCGTTGTCGGGATAGGCGTTAAGAATTTGCGCGATCTTGTCCAGCTTGGCGCGCTCGCTTTGCAGCAAAATGTCGCTGTCGGGCTTAAACTGAATGTTCTCGATGCTAAGGGTCAAGCCCTTCTCTCCCGCGGTGACGCTTACGTCGTCGATTCCCAAGTCGTTGATTTTTTCGATGACGGCGGCAACGTTCTTTTCGTCGGCGGTGCGCGCAAAGTCGGTGACTTCGGCGTGGGCTGTTCCCTCAAAGCGCAAGATGTTGTTGGAGCTTGTCAAAATTTCAATTCTAAATTCTTCGCGGTAGTGGTCGATGCAGCCCTTGTCGTTGTCCCACCAAATTATCTGGTGTGAATAGCCTTGAGTGGCCACGGGAACCTCGCCCTTTACAAAATTGAATTTTTTCATGTCGACGGAATATTCCATCTCGTACTGAACGTCAAATTTGTAAAAAGTTTTTCCTTCCTCTTGAACCTCTCCCAAATATTCGTATTCGGCGTTAAAAGGAATTTTGTAGGGAGTCTTTATGTCAAAGGTCCTTCGCAAGTCGTGCGCCTCGTGGCCTTGCGCGGTCCACTTATGGCCGACCTCTATCTCCTCCGCAGGAAAAATCGGAACGTCGCGAACAACGGGCATAAAGTATTCGTCCGAAATGTCGTAGCGGCCTGCGGCGTCGCGGGCAAAGACGCTCTTGTAGTCTTCGCCGTATGTGAACACTCCGCCCCTCGCTCCGGTTGAATTTTCGCTAGTCATAAATATAGCGTCGTGAATTCCCCTGCCTTTGTCGTCAATGCCTGTCACGCGGACGGACACGCGGTTCAAAATCTCGGCGTGGTGATGGAAGACGTCGTTAAAAAACACGTCCTCTTGAACGGTGGAAAGCACCCTGTAAGCGTCGCCCTCTTTGTACTTAAATTGGAACAATTGCCCCTGCGCGAACAAGATTCCTCCCGCAAAAATCAAGGACAAAAATGCAAGTTTGTTTTTCATCGTTCACCTCAACTAAAAATTCCCTTTTATTATCGACATAATGATAACAAATCAATTCCATAAAGGTAAAAAATTTTGCAAATTCTGCCGATAAGTGATATTATATACTATAAAATAACATCACAGTGAAACATTTGGAGGAATTATGGCAACCGAAGAATCAAGCAAAGACACGTCAAAAAACAAGGCAAACAGAAAAAGAAAAAAGATGCTTGTCAGGCTTTTGGGGGTCATAGCTTTTGTAACCGTCATCGCTTTTGTAGTCCAAAACCTCGTGGTAATCACGGACGTAAGAAAGCAAACGGTTGAGTCAAACACCGAAGACATCATCGACATCGCCCAGTCTTACATCGAGTCGACCGGCTTGTATGTAGAGGCCACGATGAACGAACTTGACCTGTACACACGGTCGGATTTGGTCAGAAAGGGATCTTCGGCCGAAGACGTCGGAACTTGGCTTGCCACAACTACAAGCCGCAGGCCCAAATGCTTTTCTTATGTTTTGTTCATAGCGGCCGACGGAAATTCCTACTACGATTCAGGAAAACGCGGAAACCACAAGGACCGCGCCTATTATAAAAAAATCGCCTCTGGCCAAGCCGAGCAGATTGTCAACAATCCTACGGTCGCCAAAGCCACTGGAAAGACAAGCGTCATGTTCGTAAAGGCTGCGCGCGACAACAGCGGCCGTTTGGTCGGAATGTTTGTCGGCGTTGTCGGAATGGATTATCTTACAGAACTTATCGGCGGAATCAAGGTCGGCGACGCGGGCTTTGGCTTTATGCTTGACGGAGACGGCGTTGTAATCGCCCACCCTTCACAAGAGCTTGTGATGCAAAAGAACTTTATCAGTTCCCAAGACGTCAACGCCGAAACAAAAGCCATGGCCAAGAAAATGGTCGAAGGAAAACGTGACAGCGCGGAAGTTAGCTTTGAAGAAAACGGAAAGACAATGAATGTCTTTGTAAGCTACGGAAACGTTCCGGGAACTCCTTGGTCAATCGCCATCGCCGTTCCAATAAAGCAGCTGCACGCCACAGCCGACCGTTTGCGCCAAGTTTTGATTGTAGGAAACGTAATCTTGGCCGCAATTCTTTTGCTTGTAATCGGAATAATGATCAACTTGACAATCAAGCCCTTGCGCAATGTCGTGACAACAATCGAGGACATCGCCACAGGAAACGCCGACCTTACCAAGCGCCTTGACACGACGACAAACAACGAAATCGGCCAAGTTGTCAACGGCTTCAACGACTTTGTGGCAAAACTGCAGGACATAATGACAAAAATCAAAGGCTCAAGGGACAGACTTTCTTCGGCGGACGCAGACTTGGATTCAGGCATCTCCGAGACAGAAAACTGCATCGAGCAAATTATAAAGAGCATCGAAGTTGTAAAGCAAAGCGTCGATGAACAAAACCAGAGCGTACAGTCAACGTCAAGCGGAGTGACACAAATCTCCAGCAACATCGAATCACTTGAAAAAATGATTCAGAACCAGTCAAGCGGCGTCACCGAAGCCAGCGCCGCCGTGGAAGAGATGATTGGAAACATCGCCAGCGTGAACACAAGCGTAGAAAAACTTTCCAACTCTTTTGTCACTTTGCGCGACAACGCGAGCGAAGGAATTTCAAAGCAAAATTCTGTAAACGAAAAAATCGAGCAAATCGAAATTGAATCCGAAATGCTCCAAGAAGCCAACCACGCCATCGCGGCCATCGCCGAGCAGACAAACCTCTTGGCCATGAACGCGGCCATCGAAGCCGCCCACGCCGGAGAAGCCGGAAAAGGCTTTAGCGTAGTCGCCGACGAAATCCGAAAGCTTAGCGAAACTTCAAGCGAGCAGTCCAAGACAATCGGAAGCCAGCTTTCAAAAATCAAGGACTCAATCACAGAAGTGTCCGCTTCGTCAGCCGACTCAAGCCAGGCCTTCCAGTCTGTGTCAGAAAACATTCAGGCCACTGACGAGCTTGTGCGCCAAATCAAAAGCGCTATGGACGAACAGCAGGAAGGCTCCAAGCAGATTCTTGAGGCCTTGCGCATAATGAGCGACGGAACTTCCGAGGTAACGAGCGCCTCCAAAGAAATGGCGGCGGGAAGCAAGACAATTTTGGACGAAGTCAGCGCCCTTAAAGAGAACTCTTCAAAGATCAACCAAAATGTCGAAGCGATGAACGCCAACGCCCGCCAAATGAGCGACACAAAGAACGTGTTGAGCGCGTTGACGACGCAAATGTCGCAAGCCATCTCGGAAATCGGCGCGCAGATCGACCAGTTTAGGGTCTAAGCAACTCGCGCGCGAGGCGGCATTCCTAATCAAACTCGCGCGTGATGTTCTTGAGCCATTTGCCGCTCTTGTAGTGAAAGATGTTGACGGGCATTTTTTCAAATTCGTCCAGATACAAAATCAAGTAGACTACAAGCGGCGGCAAATGCAAGACAAAGGCGGCGACCATTCCCAGCGGAACCGAAAGCGCCCACATCGCGATTGTGTCCAACACAAATCCAAACTTGGCGTCGCCGCCAGAACGGAAGACGCCGCAAATCAAGACGGTGTTTATTGTCGCGCCGACAATCGAAAGCGCGTTGATGTACAAAAGAGGAACAAGCATTTTTGTAGCCTCCTCTGTCAACGTGGCCATCTTGAACAAAAGGGGCTGAGATGCTATCAACGCGGCGGCTCCTATAACGCCTGCCAAAATCGTGCTCTTAACCAAACGGCTTGCGCTGCGGCGGGCAACGTCGTACTGGCCCGCTCCGATTTCTTTTCCTACCAAAATCGCGCCGCCATAAGCCATTCCAAAACAGACAATCGTGGCCAAGTTGCGCAAAACGTTTACCAAAGAATTTGCCGCCACCAAGTCGGCGCCAAGGTGGCCCATAATCACCGCGTAGCTTGCAAAGCCCGCTCCCCAAACCACCTCGTTTCCAATCGCAGGGAGCGAATACTTTACAAAGTCCTTCAACAAAACCGCGTTGCGCCTAAAAAGACATTCGGGGCGGACTTTCAATTCTTTGGAGCGGTAAATCACAAAGACGCTGAGCGCAAGCTCGACAACGCGGGCAAGGGTCGTTGCAAGGGCCACGCCGCGGATTCCCATTTTGGGAGCGCCGAACAAGCCAAAGATGAAAACCGCGTTTCCAAAAATGTTGAGCAAAAGCGCCGCCGTCGTAATTATTGTGACGATTTTTGTGCGTTCTATGCTCTTTAGAGTGGCTTGGATTATTTGCGAAAAAGAAAGCAAAAAGTACGACACGCCCACAATGTGCAGGTATTCGGAGCCGGCGGCAATCAAGTCCGTGTCGTTGGTGAATATAGTCATCAAAAAGCGCGGCGCAAAAATCGCGGCCAGACCAAAGACGCTTCCAACCAAGGCGGACAATTTTGTTCCGATTCCAAAAATCGTTTCGATGGAATGCGCGTCTCCCTTTCCCCAGTACTGCGCGGCCATCATCACAACTCCGCTTGACAGTCCAATGTAAAAGAGAAACATCACCATTTGAACGTAGTTGGCCAAAGACGAGGCCGCTATCGCAGTCTGACCTACGTATCCCAACATTATAACGTCGGCCGAGCCAACTGCCGCGCTGAACAAGTTTTGCAGCGCTATTGGAGCGACTATCGTAAAAAGCGATTTATAAAAAGAGCGGCGCTCGCTCTGTTCGTCAAAAACTTTTTCCATAACAGCGACAAGCATAAAAGAGCGGCCGTTTTTTGTCAAGGCGCGTTTGGATTTCCGCGAGAGCGTTTTTGTTTTGCTCAATTATTATGCGCTTGCCAAATGGAAACATTTGATTTAAAATGCGCTGGTTATGGAAAGCGCGGCGGAAAAAACTTATCTTGCCATAGACCTAAAAACTTTTTACGCCTCAGTGGAATGCGTCGAGCGCGGCTTGGACCCGTTGACAGCTAAATTGGTGGTGGCCGACGAGTCGCGCACCGAAAAGACAATTTGCCTTGCCGTGACCCAAGCGCTAAAGGCTTACGGGCTTTCGGGCCGCAGCCGACTTTTTGAAGTGACGCAAAAAGCGCGCGAAGTCAAATTCAAAACAGGAAAAGACTTGGAATACATAATCGCAAAGCCAAGAATGGCCTTGTACCTGGAATACTCGGCGCGCATTTACGGAGTCTACCTAAAATACTTTAGCCCCGACGACATTCACATTTACAGCATTGACGAAGTTTTTATCGACGCAACTTCTTACATCGCCCTTTACAAAACCGACGCGCGCTCCTTGGCGCAAAAAGTGATAAAAGACATTTTGGCCACAACTGGAGTCACCTCCACAGCGGGAATAGGCCCCAACCTTTATTTGTGCAAAATCGCGATGGACATCATGGCAAAACACGTTCAAGCCGACAAAGACGGAGTCCGCATCGCAGTCCTTTCGGTGGAAGACTATCGAAAAAATTTTTGGAGCCACACGCCAATCACAGACTTTTGGCGCGTGGGGAACGGAACCGCCGCCCGCCTTGCAAAGCTGGGCCTTTACACAATGGGAGACATCGCCCGCCGTTCCCTCAAAGACGAAGACTCCATCTACAAGGCCTTTGGAATCGACGCGGAAATTTTAATCGACCACGCATGGGGCCTTGAGCCTTGTTCAATTCAAAACATAAAGAGCTACAAGTCTTCTTCAAAAAGCATAAGCGAAGGACAAGTCCTCCAAAGCCCGTATACAATAGAAAAAGCCCGAATCGTCGTCCGGGAGATGGCCGAAGTCCTTGCGCAGCGGCTTGTGTCAAAGCAATTGGCGTCGGATTTTTTTAGCCTCTACATTTGCTACGACCGTTCCTCCATAACGGAAGAATACCAAGGCGACGTCGAGCTGGACTACTACGGCCGCCCCGCCCCAAGACCCAGCCACGGATCGGCCCGAATGGACATGCCGACCGCGTCGCTAAAAAAAATCAGCCAGGGAATCCTTGCAATTTACGACAGCATAACTGACAAAGACCTTTTTGTCCGACGAATAAACATTAGCGCCGACAACGTGATTCCGCAAAAAGAAGAGCAAGCCGACCTCTTTACCGACGTCGAAGCGCAAAAAAAAGAAATGTCGCTGCAAAACACAATGCTAAAAATACAAGGCCGCTTTGGAAAGAACGCAATACTAAAAGCCAGCGACTACCAAGAGGGAGCGACCTTGTGCGACCGCAACGAGCAGATAGGAGGCCACAAGGCATGACGAAAAAAAATTACGACGACATCATCGACCACAAATGGCTTGGGTCGCCAAAACATCCCAGAATGCCGCTGGCCAGCCGCGCAAAAATCTTCATGCCCTTCGCAGCCCTGCGAGGCTTTGAGGAACTGATAGAAAAAAAGAAAGAGGAAGTGGAGAAAAAATATGACAAACATTAACCCAACAATTTTTTTTGCAATCCTAGGAGGCGTCTTGCTTTTGGCGGGACTTATTGGAACGATTCTTCCTTTGCTGCCAGGGCCGCCGATTGCATGGGCGGGCCTTGTAGCCGCGCATTTTTCTGTCTATTGTCATCTTGAAATTTGGATTTTGGTCGCCACAGGAATCGCGATGGCAATAGTGACCGCAATCGATTATATCTTTCCGTCAATCATCACAAAAAAATCCGGCGGAAGCGAGGCTGCCACTTGGGGCTGCAACATCGGCCTTGTCGTCTCGTTTTTCTTGGGACCAATTTTCATTCTGCTTGGCCCATTTTTGGGAGCCTTTGTCGGCGAACTTATTCACGACTCCTCCGACAAAAACAAAGCGCTAAAAGCCGCCATCGGCGCCTTCAAAGGCTTCCTCTTGGGAACGGGCCTCAAGGCGATTACCGTGATGTGCTTTATTTGGATTTTCTTGTGGAGCGTTTTTTGGAGATAGTCTTCCGCAAATAAAAAAACAGGCTTCCGCAAACGAAAGCCTGTGATTCTCGGGCAACCCGGATTTGAACCGGGGGCCTCTACGTCCCGAACGTAGCGCGCTACCAGCTGCGCTATTGCCCGATTCCGCAAAAAGCGGAACTGAAAAAAATACCCATTCCGAAGAATGGGTTAGGCGGGAGCGAAGGGGCTCGAACCCTCGATCTCCGGCGTGACAGGCCAGCGCGATAACCAGCTTCGCTACGCCCCCGTAAGTTTTTAGATATTAGCAAAATTACCGATTTATGTCAAGCGCTTTGCGGTCTTTTTTTTGGCGGGATTTTTTCACTTTTTTTTGGAATTCTTTTCGACCCACTTGCGGATGCCTTCGACAATGTCGGCGTCGATGTCGTGCTCCACGCGGCAGGCGTTTTCTTCGGCCTGGTCTTCGGGAACGCCGGTTATCATCATAAGGAATTTGGTCAAAAGCTGGTGTCGGCTGTAAATGTCGGTGGCTTTTTCAAGGCCTTTCTCGGTCAAAATGATTTTGTTGTGCAGGCCAAATTCAATGTAGCCGTCGCGTTCCAAAATCCCCATCGCGCGGCTGACGCTGGGCTTAGAAAAGCCCAAATGGTTGGCAATGTCGACCGAAAAAACCGTGCCGTCATGTTTCTTTTGCAAAACCAAAATGGCTTCCAAATAGTCTTCGCCTGATTCGTACATAACTTTAGTATACCACAAAAACTATTTTTGCGCTACACTAACTCTTATGGAAAAAACATTCGACAAAAATTCCGTCCTCTCACGCAGGGGAACGGTTGTCAACGCCGCGGACCAAGATTCCGCAAAAGCGGCGGCGGCCTTTTGCCGCTTGTATGAATTGATTCGCATTTTGCGCGCTCCGGGCGGCTGCCCTTGGGACAGGGAGCAGACTCCGCAGACCATGCGGCGCGATTTGGTGGAAGAAGTTTTTGAGGCCGTCGACGCGATCAGCTCCGACGACGCCGCTCACGCCAAGGAAGAGTTGGGAGACGTCTTTTTAAACGCGACGATGATTTCTTATATGTTCAGGCAGAGGGAAGAACGGGGCGAAGCCGGTTGGACGCTTGACCAAGCGCTTGACGAGCTGGCCGAAAAATTGATTCGCCGCCACCCCCACGTCTTTGAGCAGAGCGAAGGAAAAGCCGTCGCCGACAAAGAAGTCAAAACCAGCGGAGAGGTTTTGGCACAGTGGGACAAGATAAAGGAAAAGGTCGAAGGCCGCGAACAAAAATCAATTCTTGACGAAGTGCCAGGCGGTTTTCCTCCCCTATTGCGCGCGTACAAAATGCAAAAGAAGGCGGCAAAGAAAGGCTTTGACTGGCCAAGCCTAGAGCCAACCCGCGCAAAAATTTTGGAAGAGCTCAAAGAGGTTGACGACGCCGCGGTGGACTTGGCGCGCAACAATTCGCAGGCCAACCAAATCCACTTGGAAGAAGAAGTGGGCGACCTGTTTTTTGCCGCCGTCAACTACGCGCGAAAGCTTGGCGTGGACCCCGAGCTTGCCCTAAACGCGGCCAACAAAAAATTTTACAAGCGCTTTGTTTTTGTGGAAGAACAGTGCGCCAAAAACGGCGTCCAGATGATCCAAGAAAACCTTGACAAGATGGACGAGTTTTGGAATATGGCAAAAAAGGAACAGCGGCAATAAAAGGAGGCCTTATGTTCACAGAAGAATATGTATTGAAGCATGTACAGGATCAGCGCGAGGCGATGGGAGCATATGACAAGGCGCGCGACAAGGGCCTCAAAGTTCCGGCTGGCTTAAAATGCTTTTACGACATCCGTTATTCCAAAGACGCGGACCAATGCGCGCTTGACCTTTACAAGCCCGCCCGCGCGTCTAAAAAACCACTGCCAGTTATCGTAAGCGTCCACGGCGGCGGCTGGATTTACGGCGACAAGGAATTGTACCGCTTTTACTGCATGGAGCTTGCCCGCCGAGGCTTTGCGGTTGTCAACTACACTTACCGTCTTGCTCCCGAACATAAATTTCCGTCAGCGCTAATCGACACAAACAATGTCTTTAAGTGGATTCTAAAAAACGCCGCCGCCTTTAATTTGGACTGCCAAAATATTTTTGCCACCGGAGACAGCGCGGGCGGGAATTATTTGTCAACCTACGCCGCCATTTTGACAAACAAAAAGTTTGCCGCTGACTTTGCGTTCAAAGTTCCGGCAAGGCTAAAGTTAAAGGCTCTTTACTTAAATTGCGGCTTTTACGATTGGACAACAGTTCCTGGCGACCAAAAAGAAAGCCTCGCGCTAATGCAAGCGCTTATGCCCTACGGCGGAACCCAGCATGAAAAGGAGCTGGCCTCGCCCGCCCTTCATGTTACAAAAGACTTTCCGCCCGCCTTTGTAATCACAGCCGAGCATGACTTTTTGCGCCCGATGGCAAGCCGCATGGCCAACGCTCTTTGCGATGCCGGAGCGGAGTTCCGCTACAAATGCTATTCCAGCGCCAAAGAAAAGCTGTTCCACGTCTTTATGCTCAACCTCCGTTCCAAAGAAGGAAGCAAGAGCATAGACGAACAATGCGAATGGTTCCAACAAAGATGTCATTCTCGCGCTTGACGCGAGAATCTGTTAGAGACTCTTATTAAAAATTTCCTGTGTACCTTGGGTCGGCCTTTATAGTTTCATACAAGTCTTTATAAATCGAGTCTCCGCTGTAAAATTTTTCATAGGGAATCTCAAGGTCTACGGGAACGCCGTCGTCGATGCAAATGTAGTTTCCGTTTGCGTCAAGCGCGCACATCTCCGCCGATGCCGAAGTTTGGAACAAGGCTCCGTCGGAAGTTTGCGTTTGCTTTACGACTCCGCCGCCGCCGCCGCTGCGCTGGCCGACAACAGGAATGTTCAACTGGTATTTGCATATCGAGGGGAAAAAGTTTCCGCAAGAGAATGAAGATTCGCTTGTCAAGACGTAAAAGTTGTATGATTTTTTAAGAGAGGTTCTTCCAGCGTCATCTTGTATGCTGCAATAAAATTTAGCGATTGAATTGTCCAAGTGATTTTTTTCGGCCAAATAAAACACAGTCGGGTCTTCCAAATAGCAAAGAGCGGCCATGCATTGCTGGATGGCTCCGCCAAAATTGCAAGAAAGGTCAATCACTACATTTTTAACGGTAGAATATTTTGCAATGTCTATGAACGCTTGCTCAAAAAATTGGTATGTGTTGATTGAGGCAAGCTGGTCCAAATCGGTCCAAGGGCCGCTGCCAGGATCGCCTTCCTCAAAGCCGTCAAAGACTATGACAGCCATTTTCTTTTGGCCGCCTTCCTCAACATAAAAAACGCCTTTCTTTCCGCCCGCGGCAGTGCGTCGCTTTAACAAGTCGGCGTTCACAAGATCAAGCTTTTTGTTTCTGGGGCCGGTGGCCTTTTGCGCCGCCAGCTTGAACTGTCTGACAGCGGCCGCGCTTTGATACATGGACGGTTCGATGTAATCGGTGTGGCCGTCGTCAATATAGCTCATCAAAAATTTTGCGAGCGCGGCGTCGTAAGTCGCAGTGTCGGTCGAAAGCAAGTCAAAGCCCAAGCCGTTGACAAATATGCTGTCGTTGATCAAAGGGGCGATGTTGTCTTTTCCAAAAGCGGTTCTTTGTTCCTTTAAGCAATAGTTTCGGTCAAAGAGCAGGCAAAGGTTTCGGTAATTGAATTCCGCTTTTAGCTGGCTGCGGGTGGAACGGGAATCACGGCCGGATTCGTAAGCCTTTCTTGTGGCGACCCCGTTGTCTTCTGGATTAAGCCAAACGTAATAGTCAGTTCCGTTGTAGCTGCAAATACTGTATCTTAGGAATGTGTCGGCGATAACTTGAAAAGGAATGAACAGGTCGTTTTCCAATCCGTCATCAATAAATTTTCTGGAATCAAAGACGAACATCTTGAGGCCGTAGCTTGCAAGGTTAATTGTAGTCCGCTCTTTGCCCTTCACATATTCCGCTGTTTTGACGCTAGCTGTGTCGTCGCTAAAAGTTACCTTTGGACATTTCTTTGACGCAGAATCATTTTTGCTGACAAAGACTGACCCTATCCCGTTGTTTGTGAATGAATCAGGAGTTATTATGCGGGTAAAGTCGTCGCTGTAAATAGTCTGGCTCTTTGCGTCAAAGTAGAGCGTGTCGTCCGCAAAGCCGCCGGCCTTTGCCGGGTCATACTTGTAGGCGTAAAGGCCTTCTTGACCTCTTGGAAGATAATTTTCGTCGCTGTCACATTCGTTAATTAAGCCTATGATTTGGGCAATGTCGGCCAGCCTTAAAAAAGGAATGTCCTCCCAGCCTTGCAAAAAGAACGTGGTCACGTCAAGCTCTTTCTTTCCGTCGCTGTTGTACACGGCGGAACTGTTGCAACTGGCAATTCCAGTCGAGTCGGGGAGCGCGCAGCCCATGCCGACGACATCGCTTCCAGACGCTCCGGCGTCAACTTGGTTTGTACAAGAAGCCAGCGCAACAAGCGCGGCAAGCGCGAACGCTAAAAATGGCGCAATTTTCTTCATAGCAAAAGCATAGCATACGGCCTTTAAGCCGTCAAGCAAAAAGAACTTTCATTTTTAAAAATGCAATTTCATTTAAAAAAAAACGAATTTATTTGCATTATTTTTAAAATGGGATTACAATATATAGTATAAATACGCCTAAGGGCGCAAGGAGTTTTTATGGGGAAATATGTAATCAGAAAGTCAAAGGTGGGATTTTACTTTAACGTGGAGGCAGCCAACGGACAGGTAATCGCGACGGCGCAAGCCTACAAGTCCAAGCCCAGCTGCAAAAGCGCGATTGTCGCCCTTAAAAAGTTGGTCAACGCTCCGATTGAGGACTTGACAATAAAAGACGGCCCAAGATACGCCAATCCAAAATGGCAGGTTTACCAGGACCGCAAGAACGAATTCCGCTTCCGCTTGTTGGCCTCTAACGGCAACAACTTGATTTGGGGAGAAGGATACTCAACAATGCAGGCTTGCAAGGCAGGAGTCCTTTCGGTTCAGGCCAACGTAAATTCCGAGATCGACGACAAGACCGCTCCCGAAAAGAAGCCCGCTGCTAAAAAACCGGCCGCCAAAAAGACAGCAAAGAAAGCGACCACAAAGAAAAAGGCAACCGCCAAAAAAGCGGCCAAAAAGCCCGCTAAGAGAACAACTGCCAAGAAAACAGCCAAAAAGCCTGTAAAGAAGACGGCAAAAAAGACAACCAAGAAGTCAACGGTCAAGAAGCCCGTAAAGAAGACAACTAAGAAGACCACGGCCAAAAAGACAACAAAGAAGGCAGTAAAGAAGACAGCCGCCAAGAAGTCAACCAAAAAGGTTGCCAAAAAGCCTGTAAAGAAAACAGCGGCCAAAAAGCCCGCCAAAAAAACAGCAAAGAAGGCGCCCGCCAAGAAAAAGCCCGCCGCCAAAAAAGCTGTAAAAAAGCCGGCTAAGAAAACAGCCAAAAGGCGCTAAATTATAATTTTAGTTGATGGTTGGAAAGACTCTCCGCGATGGCGGAGAGTCTTTTTTATTGAAAAAGAAAAATGAACTTGCGTCTAACATAAATATAGAAAGAAATCCCAACCAAAAACAAAGGAAGCATGAAAATTGTCGTGTAGCCACAAGATAACATAGCGTATTCTTTTAAAGCGTCCTTCCAAAACATATCTCTGCCAATAATACCAACCGCGGCTCCACCTAATAATGAAATTATGAGCAAAAATACAAATGCCTTGATGGTTCCAGTGAAGAAAAGAAATCCATTCTCCATCTGATTGCAGTCATCCACGAGACTTTTTAAGGCAGGATTTAAATAACACTCATGCTTTATTTCTTTAACTGTCAAAGAAACAAAACAACTAAAAAAGGCTAACAAGCCCACACCAAAAATAATTACAAAGAATGAACCGGCGATTACATTATCTTTACAAATTAATTCTCCAAGAATCCTTGCGAGCAGAATTTGTTCCTCAACAGATTTGATTGTTAGAAAAGTTCGTGTAGTGGCAATCGCAACTCCAATGCTAATAAAACAGAAGGCGCGAACAAACCTAGAAAACAGTGTTAAATCTTCCCATTTTATGAACAAGCAAATAAAAATAACCATTGCCAATACTCCATCAAGTGCCATAAAGATTTCAATAGTAATAAATGGCAACGGTAAAAAAACAAGAACTGAATCCAAAATCAGCGCTACCACGGGCCAAAACAATCTAAAATTTTTCATTTTCTACTCCTTGAAAATTAAAAATTTGGCAACCGCATATAATTTATACGCAAAAGCCGACACGCCTTGTCTCGGACTTTTCAAGACGCTCTGTTTTGCACATCTCAACTATTTCTTCATATTTGGGCTGAGTTCCGTTTATAATTTCATTCATCTCGCATTTTCTAACGATGTTGTCAATTTCTCCGCCAGAAAAATCAAACTGCTCGGCGAGCCGCGTTACATCGCCAGCATCCAATGCGTTCATTTTCGTTCTCCAAATGTTTTCGCGAGCTTCAAGATTTGGCTTTTCATATTTTACTTTGAACAAAAATCGGCGCTCAAACGCTTTGTCCATATTTTCGCAAAGGTTTGTAGTTGCAATCAGAATTCCTTCAAGTTTTTCCATTTCTTCCAAAAGAATATTTTGCATTGCGTTTTCCGTCTGAGCACAGTTTCCGGAATCTATATTTTTGCGCTTTGAAATGAGCGCGTCCGCCTCGTTAAAAAGCAGGATAGGCGTGTTTTCGCCATGCCGCGTACAAGTTTTACACAAACGCCCATAGTCTGTAAAAATCGCCTTGATTTTCTTTTCACTTTCTCCAAACCACATCGACTTTGATTCGGCAATATCAACATGAAATATTTTGCGATTAGTCTCCTTTGCAAGTTGATGCACAGTTTCTGTCTTGCCGGTTCCAGGCGCGCCATACAACAGTACCGCCACGCCTCTTGGAAGGCCTTTTTGAGAAAGACGTTCTTGAATCGCTTCGAGTTTATCCTGTTTCAAGCTTTCTCTAAGCATATCTATTTGTTTTTGAACCGCCGAAGAATAGAAAAGGTGTTTCTCTTTTATTTTTTCATTTTCAATTATATTTCTGCCAGAAACACTCTTTATATATAAATCAGCGTTTTCTCCATATAAAAGTTCAAGTGTCTTGTCAGAAACCGAAACTACACACTTTTCCACATCTTCATTTTTCTCTAACTCTAAAAACCCATTTTTCATAAGTTCATGCTCTTCATCCAAAACAGATCGCAATTCTGTAAAATACATTGAAGAGTAACCGTAAATATCATGAAGGGCATGGCTCAAACTTGTTTCACGACCATAAACAACAAAATTGTATAAACAATCATACAAAAGAAACCTACTTACACAAACCATAACAAAATCCTGAATTTTTTTGAAAAAATTCAACTCCTTATATTTTTCTTCCGTTCTTTGAAGATTCTCTAATATTGAAAATCTTCCAGAATTGCCATTCCCAAATTCATAGCCAAACTCCATAAGAGCTGAAATTGTTTTCTCGATTTCAGTAAGCGCATAATTCTGTTTCATATACAAGTTAGCCTCACTTCCAAATATTCTCTCCATCCCTTCTGGCGTAATTCTAAATGAAATTTTGCAATCAGAACCAAACTTCTTTTCATAAGCAAGCCAAAGATTTTTTTTCTTTATGAGAGGATCTGTATCATCAAAGAGTGAATTGCGCCTTGTATTCTTTTTTTGAGGGCTTATAATTTTCAAGATAACATATCCCGTTCGATCATCCTTCGCCACCCCTTCAAAAACATCTCCGTCAATCACAGCGCAATGGCTTAGATAATAAAGAATCATACGCGAATCAAAATCATCCGGAAACAACTCAATAATATTTCTAACAACTTCAATCTCAGAGTTCTTTTTTTCGGCGGCAGTCATTTGCCTTTTATATTCGTTAAAACTCATCACTTTATCTAGGTAATTTAACTGTATGAATGTCAGCTCTTGCAGGACGGTTTCTGTAGTTTTTTCCTCCTCTTCAACAAGTTCAATTGGCTCATTGTCAATGACATTGTTCAAAATTGTGCCGCAAATGTCGTATCCATTGTTTTCAGGGTGGTGGCTTACATTACGCAGCTGCTTCATATAAATAATGTTTTTCTTTTCAAGTTCATCAATCTTTTTGCGATATTCCAGAATATGAAGAAATGAATAATCCAAAAATTCGGCAATATCGTGCATGCTTACTGAGGCTTGGCTCTGATTTTGCAAAACAAACATTATTGTAAAAAAGATTGCAGACATTTCGTCGGATTTTATATAATCCTCAATCATACCAAGTTGCCCGCCAATCTCATTTAGAATTGTTCTATCAAGTTTTGAACCCTGCAATTTTTCCGACGCGGCAATAATTGTCGACAAGATCGTCTGTTTTTCATTCTCAACCATATCTCTCCCCCTTTCACACACTACATTTCTGAGTAATATTATACATACGGGAAGTCTCATTTGGTGAGACAATTTTTGTTGAAGCCTGGATTTTTACGCGATGGTAAGAAAAATTAACGCCACGAATCCGTTTGTTCGTCCATAACACCAGTAGGAAAATCGCATTCAGTAATGACAGGAAGCCTTATGCTATCGCGGTGCTCATATATTTTGCCAGTCCACTGGTCGCGAACATGATACAAACGACTAATAGAGATGAAAGGGAACCAACGTGACCGAGAAATTTCTATCTTATGTCCGGGCAGCAGCTTGTAACGCTTTGGCATTAAATCACTCCTCTGCTTTGATTGTAAACTTTTTTTACAACCATATCAATATTGACCTGCATGCCATTATACAAAAAGATTTCGCGCCAAATGAGAATCCAAAAATTATAATGTTTGTTATACGGAGGAATCATTATGAAAATTGGCAACTTGCCTGAAGTTTCTAAAGAAGGAATTTATGTCCATGTACCAACTGCAGACTCCTTGACATCAGAACAAGAATGCATAAAATGGGCATCGCTTACAAATGACTATAGGTACTACATGCGCTTATCCCTCCTTCGAAACAAGGAAACAAAGGCCGCCCGCGAAGAAATCATGCGCAAGTACCCCTACGACGGCAAATCCACTTTTGCAGAATTACTGGCAGAGGGGATTAGAAATGGGGAATGAATAGTCAATAAAAAAACTTATTCTTTTTTCAAATTAAGATTTGTTTCTGGAGCACCAACAATTTCAGTATAATCCTCATTCATATTCAAATACAAATATCGCAAACGAAGTTTATCACCATTCTCAAACAAAATCTCTTCATCTATTTTATTGTCAGAAACATTATTCTTATCAAATCCTTTTCCAAAAGGAACAACAACGCATGCAAACAAAACTAGAGGATTAGGGATATCTTTTGTATCATTCCTGCCCCTAAAGAAAGTATACCATTCTTTTCCCTGTTCAGAACGTAATAATTTCTGAATGCAACAGGCATAAGCTACGGCTTGTCTTATTATATCCTTTGGCTCTTCTCCTTTTGTTACGGAATCCTTAAGTTCCATTATGCATATATGACTTCGCGGATCACTTATCCTTGCAAGTATATCTATTCCTCCACCTTTTTCTGCACAACTTTCTTTTCCATGATTGCTCCCCTTAAAAAAAGTTGGCATTTGAAAAAACAAACCGTTTATAGTAACAGGCTGCATCTGCCTAAAATACTTCTTACATCTTCCCAACTTCATATATTTTAATACACGACTTTCGACAAGACGTTCTGGAGAACGAAGTTTTTCTTTCAACCTCATTTTTGAGAGCTTTTCAACAGCTTCAGGAGGTGTAAGATTATCAACATTGGGGATATCATCAAAATACTTTGATACATTTTTAGTTAAATTTACTTTCTCACCCTTAACTGTGGCAACTTTTAGACCATAATACCTAATATCATACTCAGATTTTGCAGTCCCACTAACAGAAGTATAAATACCAAAAGGATCATCAGGATTTTCATTTACTTTTTTTATCCAACCGCCGACCGGTTCCATTTTTTTAATATTGCTTAAATAATTCCTAAAGTTTTTCTCCCATTCCCCTGTCTGAATTTTTTTTTCACAATCAGACAAAAAATTTTGATAATCACACATACCTTCTTCCTCCAACAAAAATTCTTTC
>JAFZLA010000058.1 GCA_017551705.1 Treponema sp. | reverse complement strand
TTCAAGAAGAACTTGCGCGACTATCCTCTTAACGTTCGCATAGCCGTTGAGGACATGATCGCCAAAAACGAGTTCACTGACGAAGTCGTTTTTGAAGTAATCGACAAAATATTAAAGAAAGTCACGGCCAGGCAGCTTGCCAACCATTTGGAAAAGATGCTGGACATAAGCCTGCCCGTTCCGCGCGACTACGAACGCCGCAGCGCCGAAGAGTACGAGGCTTACAAGGCTTCTTTTGCCTACCAGTTAAAGAGCAGAATTCTTCCGGCGATAATAATAGGTGTTTTGGCCGCCATGATTTTGTTCTGCGCGGGCTTCTTGGGACATCGATACATAATCACTCCGCTTACAGCCGAAAAGCTTTACAAGGAAGGCTACGCGCTTATCGAGCATGACGAATTCCCGCTTTCTAAGGACAAATTCAACGAGGCTCTTAAATACAAGTCAAAGAAAAAATGGTTCTTTAAATACGCCCGCGCTTACAGGTCAAAAAAGCAGTATGACTTGGCCGAGCTCTTTTACAGCAACATTCTCAAGCGCTTTAACCACGACAAAGAGGCCGGCCTTGAGTACGCCCAGATGGAAGTCGACGACTTGGCCAATTACGAGCTTGCCGAAGAAATTCTCAAGCGCGAGGTTTTGGACAACCACGTCAACGACCCCGACGGAATTTTGGCCTTGGGCGACACATACCTTGAATGGGCAACCGAAAAGGACCCCGCAAAATTTAATGACGCTTATGAAACCTATTCAAAGCTCCAGCAACTTTACGGGGCCAAAAATCCCAACCTTTACCAAAGCCGCTTCTTGCGCTACAACATTCGCACTGACCAGTTGAGGAACGTCTTGGAGCTCAAGGAATTCTTCTACAACCAAGGCGAAAAGTCTTTGGGCGCCTCCGACTGGACGGAGCTGAGCGGCTACCTTATGGACAAGCAGTACGGCGAGCTTCCGCTTGACCAAGAATTCTTGCGCTCAAAGATAGAAGACGTCCGCGACATGATTTTGTTCGCCGTTAAAGCCGCTCCCGAAGACCCTGTTGCCAACTACAACTTGTCGCGCTACTTGGTAAGGGTAGGCGACCACAACAAGGCAATCCAGTCGCTCAAGCACACCGAAGGCTTGTTTGACAAGGCGACCAACTTGCGCAAAAAGGCGATTTACAACCAGCTTGACAACTACAGGCTCTTGGGCGAAGAATACTTGTACGACCGCGAATACATTTTGGCCCAGGGAGAATTTACAAAGGGCATCAGCCTCTTTGAAAAGAAGAACAGGACAAGCAACTTTGAGTCTGACAAGAATGTCGGCGTGATGTACTCCGACATGGGCAACATTGAATACTTCATCTCTGGCGACTTGGAAGCGGCCCGCATGAACTACCAAAAAGCCATCGACAACAAGAACGACACGCCGTCAATCCGCTACAGGGTGGGCTACATCGACTACTCAAACGATGACTACCAAACCGCGCTCAACAACTTTATCAAGGCCGGCCAGCAAGTTCCCGAAGACTCGCATATGCTTTTGGCCTTGGGCAACACGCTTTCGCTTAAGGACGACAACTACGCCGCGCAAGGCTACTACAAGCGCTTGCTCGAGCATTTGGATTTGGTCCGCGAAAAGTTTGGAATCGTCTCTCCGCAAAACGACGAGCGCGCAGGCGACATGGTCGAAATCTACATGAAGGCCGCCAACAATTTGGGCGTAAGCCTCTTCCGCATAGCGCGGCAAAGCGGCTCAAGCTCAAAGAACGCCGCCTCTTTGGTCAACTTCCAAGACTCAATCCGCTACTACGACGCCCTGACAAGAAACCAAGAAACTATGGTCCGGTTGCCGGGCAGCAATTTGGCCGAGATGAATTTGCGCTACGCGACAAATCCCTTCCCCAAATTTGAGCCGGAAATCTATACAGACATTCCCCGCGTCCTTGACGGCGAAAAGGGCCTTGAACAGTGAAAATATACTGTCCCTATGTCGGCATCCTATGGAAGCGGCGGCTGATAGTTCTATACAAAGAAATCTTTAGAAAGTCCATTCACTTGTGCTCTTGCTTTGTTCCCTTGCTTTTAAGGCTTGCCTATAAAACTACGATCGGCCTTTTGATTTTTGCCGCCGCCTTTTACACGTTGACGCAAGTCTTGGCCCTTCATGGAAAAAAAGTGCCTTTTGTGTCCGACATAACTGACATGGCCGCCCGCGAGCGCGACAGAGGCAAATTTGTTTTGGGCCCTTTGACCCTCGTTTTGGGAATTTTATTGTCCGCGCTCTTGTGTCCGCAAAAAGCGGCGGCGGTGGGCATTTTGGCGCTGGCCTTTGGCGACGGCTTGGCAAGCCTTGCGGGAAAATTTTTGGGAAACCTTCATATTCCCTATACAGGCGGAAAAACTTGCGCCGGAAGCCTTATGTGCTTTGTCGCGATTTTTGTCTCCAGCTTTGCGGTCTTGCAAAG
The DNA here is from genome assembly GCA_017551705.1 of Treponema sp. Lineage (GTDB taxonomy): Bacteria > Spirochaetota > Spirochaetia > Treponematales > Treponemataceae > Treponema_D. The sequence continues at coordinate 23,200 of JAFZLA010000058.1, read as the reverse complement.
GGCGGACGCCGCTCTTGTCATAGCGCTTTGCGGAATGCTGATAGAAGTCCTTCCGTTAAAGGATTTTGACAACATTTTGATTCCGCTTCTTTTAGGAAAGTTGGCCCAATATCTTTAGGTGTAGAGCTTGTGCAGGGCGGAAAGGGCGCGCGCCGTTCCGACTGCAAGCAAAATCGCTCCGATTGCCGAAACGATTAGAACCGCGCTTGCGTTCAAAATGTAGTAGCCGGCTTCCATGCAAAACACTCCGATTCCCATTTTAATGTAAAGGGGATTTTCGTTAAGCTTTGCGCTGACCGCGTAAGACGCCGCGGTAAGCAAAATGGTCACGATGTAGGTAAAGTTTACAAAGTTGCTCCAGCCGATTCCGATGGAAAATGTTTGGGTGATTTTTGTTGTGTTTACGGGAACTATGTTGGCAAGCGCCAAAGAAAATACCAAAAGCACGATTATGTTCTGCTCGGTCTCCAAGCCCTTGCTTTTTGACGGAAAAATCGAGGCGGCAAAAAGGCTTACTATTGAAAGCGTTCTTCCCCAAAAAAGCGCGCGGCCCGCTATGACCAAAAAGCTGGGCAAATTGTTTTCCACCGTCTCAAGCGGAATGAAAAGGCGGGCAAATTCTGGCACGCAGCCCAGCAAAAACAAGACCAAATAGGCAACTTCGCTGGAAGGGGTTTTTTCAAAGCGCGCGTAGATGTAAAAGGAGACGGCCGGTATGTACAGCGCCAAAAAGAGGGAGGCGAGGACAATCGTTATGTAGTGGGGCTCGATAAGGCTGACATTGTCCAAGGAAATGCCGTAGTTGAAAAATGAGCCGTTTTTTATGATTGCGTTCATTTTGTACAAAAAATAGAGGCAAATTACGGCGGAAACAAAGAGAAAAAAGGCCGAAAATGTCAAAGTGTAGCGGTTTCTGGTTTTTAAAGTCATTTACTATATTATATATTTTTGTCTTTTTTTGCTCAAGATGATTTTTTTTATGCCGATAATTTAAGTAAGGAAGGGAAACATGAAAAGAGCATTGATTGCAGGTTTTGTTCTCATAGCGGCCGGTCTTTGTTTTGCCGGCGACGCCGCTGCATTCAAGGACATCGGATTCTCAAACGACGGAAGAATTTACGTCTTTGGCCAGTACGGCAAAACAGACGTAAAGTTCCAGCCTTACGCCGAAATTTACACTATTGACGTTGAAAAAAATGAATATGTTCCTGGCGGCGTATACAAAAACTTGGAGCCCAATTCGATGAGAAGCGGAAGCCAAGTTTACGAAGACTTGTTGGCCAAGCACTTTTTTGACATAAAGAAGTATGACTGCGCCCCGTCAAATGTTGACGACGTTCTTTACGTTTTGGAAAACGAAAAGAAAAAGGGCGAGGAACTGATCGAGTTCAAGAACTACGGCGACGACGGAGAGTCTTCTCGCTTGACTTACAAGGTCCGCTTGGTTCCCACCGTTTACGGCCGCGGAAAAGAATTGCGCTCAAGCTTCTACATCAACCTTGACGTTTGCGACAAGGACGGAGAGCTTGTAAGGTCTTGCAAGGTAGGTTCGCCCGACATTAAGAGAAAGGGCGTTAGCGCCTACAAGATTGTCCGCATCTTTAGGGACAAGGCCAAAAGCGGTCTGGTATTTGTTGTGGAAAAAACTGTCGAAGATACAACCGGCACCTCCATCCGGTACATGGTCGAAACAGTTAAATTATAAAAAAAAGTGGTTAGGAAAATCGGCGCTTTCAACAGCCGCTTTTCTTCAAAAACCTCCTGTGTTTGGTTGGCATAGCCAACTTGGATTGGCTGTTGCCAACCTATAACCGCGCGGTCCAAATGTGTGTGATTTGGTCCGCGCGGTTTTTTTTGTCACTTTCCTGTGTAAACGTTTATTTCAGAGATTTTCCAATCCTCTTTTGACGCTGGCGTGAGCGCGGCTGCTGTAGGAGCCTTTGTTCGCACAAGGGGCTTTACCTTGGAGCTTGATTTTTGGACCGCGCATTCGAAGCTTGCAGGGCCTTGCCAAACATTTTGGCCGCCGGCTTTTTGAATCTCCGCCGCCAAGTTCCAGCTGGACTTTCCGTTTTTGATTGAGCAGTAGGCGAGCGCGTCCATAATTTTGCTGCTGTTTTTGTCCCGCAAAAAAATCGCGTCGTTTGAGGCGGACATTCCCTTTGGGCCTATGTCAAAGTACAAGTCCCGCCAAGACGCGCTTGCCCTTGCTGTTTTTGCCAAAGCTAAATTTGATTCCAACTCGCTTACGCAGGCGCTTGGGTCGGATGTATGCTTTAAGTGCAAGGCGATTTTTTGGCCTGCCCTGGCTTCCACCGGCGGTATTTGGTAGACCGCCTTGTTTTGCGCGCAATAGAGCTCAAGGCCAAAAAGGTTTCCGTCCTGCAAGGCTTGTATTATTACGTAAGGGCTTTCGGCGGGCGAGCTTTTTGTGGCGCTTCTTGTTTCGGGCTGGACTTCGACAAGCGCGCAAAGGGGCAGGCGGTCGTTGAAGCCGTCAAAGGGAATCGCGAATGTAAGGCTGTTTCCGCGCGAATCGTTTATTTGGCTAAAGAGCTGGTAGCGCTCTCCCAAACGCGCGCTTTTCTCAAAAACATAAAGGATTGACTTTCCTCCGTCGCAGCTTGTGGCCTGCGCCTTGACCGCGTCTTTAGAAAGCGCGTCTAGCGAAGCCTCCTGGCCTTGAGCCAGTTCGGAGACCAAGCCCATTTGCGCCGAAACTTCTTTTGAAAAGTCAACCTTGATTGTTTTTGAGTCAAGGACGGCCACCGACACGATGTTTGGGCTTTCTTCCGCTCCCAAGGTTTGGATGCCCTGGCTTGTCAACTGGCACGAAGAATGGAAAATGCAAACAAGGGATCCCGCCACAATCGCCGCGGCAAGCAAAAGGTACTTTAAGATTTCTCCCGGCCCCAATTCGGGATTTTTAAAAATTTGTCTTTTCATTTTTCCTCCTGCATATATCATTCACTTTTTTTTGCAAAGTTTGTTCTTTTTTTCAAAAAAGTTGAAATTTTTTTTGTTTTTTTATATAATTTTTTTCAATTATGGCAGAATTGTTGGCTCCGGCCGGAAATGTAGAGTCTCTTGACGCGGCGATTGGCGAAGGCGCCGACGCCGTCTATTTGGGGTTGAAAACGTTCAACGCGCGCCTGCGAAGCTCAAATTTTTCTTTTAGAGAGTTTGAAGGCGCCGTCTCTTCCCTCCACAAAAAAGGAAAGAAAATTTACGTCACCGTCAACACCGTTTGCGAGGAGCGCGAAACCGAGCGCCTCTACCGCTTTTTGGCCTACCTTAACCGCGTAGGCCCCGACGGCTTGATTGTCCAAGACTACGGCGTGATCCGCATGTGCCAAGAATTCTTTCCAAACCTTGCCTTGCACGCTTCGACACAAATGAACGTGGAGTCCGCCTCCGCCGTGAACCTTTTGGGAAAAGAAGGCTTTAAGCGCGTAGTTCTTGCCCGCGAGCTTGGCTTGGAAGAAATAAAGGACATCAAGGCCAAGACCAACGTGGAGCTTGAAGTTTTTGTCCACGGAGCCTTGTGCGTGAGCGAGTCGGGCCTTTGCCTTTTTTCAAGCTTTTTGGGCGGAAAGAGCGCCAACCGCGGAATGTGCGCGCAAGCCTGCCGCCGCTTGTACACGACGGAAGGGGGCGGAGGAAATTTTCAGGGCTATTATTTTTCTCCTTGCGACTTGCAGTTGATAGACAAAATTCCCGACCTAGTGCAGGCTGGCGTTGAATCATTTAAAATCGAAGGCCGCATGAAAAGCGCCGAATACGTTGGCAGCGTCGTCGCCGCCTACCGTTACGTCTTGGACCACTGGCAAGAAAACAAAAAGGAAGCCGTCGCCGCCGCAAAGCGAATGCTGGCAACGGACTTCGCCCGCTCAAAGACTTCGTACTGGTACAACTTTAAGAGCGTCCAAGAAGGCGTGGAGCAGGCTGGAGAGCAAATCCTAAATCCCAATCAGGCGGGCGGAACAGGCATTTACCTAGGAAAGATCGCCTCGCAAAAATACGCTCCCCAAGAATTGATAGACGCGGCCAAAGAAGCCGGCAAAGACGGCGGAGTCCAACTTGCCTTGATAAAGGGCGGCTCCTACGATCCCGACCCGGGCGACTCCATCCGCATCCACAAAAAGAACGACACCGGCCGCGAAAGCCACAAGGTCCGCTATGTGGAGACCGACAAGCAGGGCAGGCGCTGGATTGACATTCCCGGCGGCTTTGGCGTTGACGACGAAGTTTATCTTTTGCAGACAAAGTCGATGTCAAAGCGTTACGCCCGCGTCCTTCCAAACGACCTTGGCCCTTACAACCACCAGCCCCGCGACGAGATGCTTCCGATAATGGACTTGACTCCCGTTCAAAAAAAGGAGCTGGAATATTTTCCCGAAGGAACTTACGTCCAGGTTTCCTCCGTCGCGGACGTTTTTGCGGCCCAAGCGCTCAACCCTGTCCGCATGATTTTGGAACTCAATTCCGAAAGCCTTTACGAGCTGTTGAACAAAAAGACGGCCTTGCCTTTCTCCAAAAAGCAAATGATTTTTTCGTTGGATCCCTTTTGTCCGCAAGGAATCGAAGAAAAGCAAGTCGAGCAAATCTCCGCGCTCATTGACATGGGCTACAACACCTTTGTCGCCAACAACTTGGCGCAAGTGGCGGCCCTAAGGCAAAAGGGCGCCAACATTATCGCCGGCCCTTACTTGTACACCTTCAACCGCTGGGCCGTCTCTTGGCTGGAAAACCTCGACGTGGGCGCCTTTGTCTCTCCCTACGAAAATTCCAAGAAAAACTTGGAAGGCGTTTACGAGCCCAAAGTCCGCGGCCGCGTGTTGATTCCTATTTACGCGTATCCGGCCTTGTTCAGGATTCGCTTCAAGCTGCCAAAGAATTACGACTTTACCTACTTTAGCGACAAGGAAGAAGTAAGCTTTAAGGTCAACTCCACCGCGGACGGCTCTTTTGTAATGCCCGAGGCGCCCTTTAGCATCGTTGACAAAACCGCAGCCTTGCAAGGCCAAGGCTTTAGGCGCTTTTTGCTGGACTTTTCCAAGACAAAAGTCGGCCGCCAAGAAATCAAGGCAGTCCAATTGTCGTTGGCCAAGCAAAAGCCCTTGGAAGGAGTCTCGCGCTTCAACTGGAAAGAAGGCTTTTACTCAATCTCTCCCGAAGACTACAAGGCCCGCTACGACAAGGGCGCGGCTGCGGATTCGCCGGCTGCGGCCAAGTCCTCTGGCGCTAAGAGGCCTGCAAGGCCGCCCAAAGAGGCTCCCAGGTCCGGAAAGGGCAGGGCGTCCAAGGGCGGTCCAAAAGGCAAGCGCCGCTAGCGCCAATTGTTAGCGGCGCTAAAAATTACGCTCCCTAAAACACAGTCTCCTCAACCGAATCGTTGGACTCTCCGCTTTCGGCGGCTGCGTCGGCCAATGCCTTTGCGGTTGCCTCTTCGGCGGCGCTTTCGGTTTCGGCGGCCGCGGCCTCGGATTCGTCGCCTTCTTCGGCCTTGTTGAAGCGCTGCTTGAATTCGATTTTTTCGGCGATGATGGTGACGCGGCTGGTGTTCTTTCCTTCGGGCGTCTTCCAGCGGTTTTGCTTTAGGCGGCCAACCACGCTAAGGCCGCGGCCTTTTTGGCTGAACTTGGCGCAAATCTCGGCAAGCTTTCCAAAGGTCTCCACGTCAAAGTACGACACTTCGTTTTCGTACTCGCCCGACGCGGCCTTTTTGTAGTAATGGTTCACCGCGATGGGAATCTTGCAAATAGGAAAGCCGTTGGGCGTGGTCCTAAAGTTGGGCTCGCGCGTGATGTTCCCCTCCACCACAAGACAGTTGATGTTGTTCATAGACAACTCCTTTAAAATAAATTTTTGAAAAGAACGAATCGCGCTTTTCGCATATAAGATACACACGATGAGGGGAAAAATTTTACTTTTTTTGAAAAAATCTTTAAAAAATCACAAGTTTTTTACAAGATAAATCATGTAAAGCTGGACGTAGACGTAGAGGGAGTCTTGGTCGGTGATTTTTTGCATGTTGGGCGTTTTGCAAAGAGTCTCGGCCAAGTCTTGGATTCGGTCAATCGTAAAGCTTTGGCCGCTGATTGTGCGCAAAACTTTTCGCATGTAGTCTCGGATGAGCGAGTTGACGTCTTCGGTCAAGTTAAGGTAGGCCTGCTTTGTCAGCATCCTGTTCCACTGCTTTTTGTATGAGTTCAGCTCGCGCTCGATTGTCGATCCTTCGGGAACGAGGTTGCTCTCAACCTTTTTGGCGGCGCTGATAAGGGAGTCCTTGCGCGACTCGCTCTTGTGGCTGGCCTTGGGCCTTTCTTCGGCGGCTTCAAGCGCTTCGTGAACGTTGGCGGGGCCGGACTTTTTATTTTTCTTGGCGGGCTTTTTGTTGAACAAGCCGATGAGCCACGAAAAGAATGGAATCGTGTACCAGAAGGGCAAAAGAATTTTTGCGTTGGCCAAAAGTGTCTGGCGGTTGAGCATAAGGAGCGTCGAGTAGGGCAAGAGATTGTCGCCCAAGAAAAGGTTTGCGGAGTTGCCTACCTTGTTGGTCCTGGCCATCTCGATGTTCAAGACGCTCAAGAAAGTGGCGTTCAAAAGCGCGTACAAGACTGGATTGAGCTTTTCGACTTCATGTTCAAGGCGGTCGTTGAAGGCCGCGTCGTCAATCATTTCTTTTTTCTTGTCGTAGTTTAGAAGAACCTCGTACCATTCGCGGGTCAAGTTGTCGTTGATGGTGTCGTGCAGCTCGTTGCACATCCTGATTACAAGGGGGAAGACCTTTTCTTTGTAGATAAAGTAGCGGGCGCCGCTTGCGGTCTTGAACACAAGCAAGTTGGGCAGCTCGTTGGCCATCGCGTCGGTTGTCTCTTTTTGCAAAAACTCTTTGAGCGCCTCGTCCTTGTATTGGCCCTGCAGGGGAACGCCCTTTGCGTCGGTGAATTTTAAGATTCCGTCCATCGTAAAGAAGTAGGGCGGCATCTTCATGTGGTTTTGCACGGACTTGAGCGCGTTCTCTTGCTGCAAATTTTTGGCCGACTCGTTTTTGTAGAACGAAGTCACAATCTCCGAGATTGCCACAGCCTGCAAGACGTTTACGTCCTCTTGGGTAAAGTCCTTGACTTTTTCGTAGTCCTGCTTGATAAAGTAGCAGAGCTGGCCCCAAAAGTAAAAGCAGTCGGCCGAATTTTTAAGGGACTGCAAGGCTTCCTCGGGCGACTTTACGAACTGGCTGAAAAAGTTTTTGACCGAGATTTCTTTTCCGGGGTTTGATATGCGCAGCTTTTTAAGGTAGTAGTCGTGGTACTCGTCCTTTTCCAGCATGTGCTGCATTTTTTCCAAGCTGGCCGTGACCAAAATCGACACGGGAACGTTTCCCGGGAAAATAATCGACGGCAAGTTCATCGGAACGATGATGGCGTACAAATTCTTGTCGTCGGGCTTTTGGTTTTTGAGAAGGTCAAAAATGATGTCCGTGTATTCCGACTTTATCAACACCTCGTTGGGAGTTTGCTTGGGCATGTCCTGAATTGTCGGAAACGGAACCGTGGCGTTGGACTTGATTTCCTTGTAGCGCTCGGCAAAAATCGTGTTGTAGTAGCCTGTGACAAAGATGATTTTTTTTGCGGGATTTGTGTCGATGATGGCGATTTGCTTGCTTTGGATTAGCGCGGCAAAAGCCTTTTCAAGTTGTGGAACGGGGTCTCCCAAGTAGGGAACCAATTCCGCCTGTTCCTCGACGTTTTTTGCCGCGTAACGCTTTACGTAATCGACAAATGAGGAATACAAAATAAAAGGCGACTTCTGCTTGCTGGCGTAAAAGCGGAGCAGAACTCCCATGTCGCTTGTGGCTGCCATGTGAATATTATAGCGCGACTAAAGATTTTTATCAAGTAAAAAAAAACGCTCTCGGGAGAATCGGACGGCCTTACTCGCGGTTGCGCCTTTTTGGGCATAACAGCAAGCTCAACGCGCAAAGCGAGCGGCCGTCCGCCTTCTCCCTACGCGTTTTCTTGTATTGCGAAAAATGTTTGTATTGCGCTATAATATGCGCATGCTATCCACTAGAATGAAAAACCTTGATCCCTACAAGCCGGGGGAGCAGCCGCGCGACAGGGATTACATAAAACTTAACGCCAACGAAAACCCTTATCCGCCGGCGCCGCAAGTGGCCGCCGCGGCCGCGGACTTTTTGCAAAAAAATTCCCAAAAATTGGGCCTTTATCCCGACCCCGACGCAAACGAGCTTAAGGCGGCGCTGGCCGAAATGCTCAACAAAAGCGGCGGCGTTTTGTCGGCCAACAAGCCTTTTGAGGGCGGCTTTAAGATTACGCCCGACATGATTTACGTCGGAAACGGAAGCGACGAAGTTTTGTCCTTTGTCTTTTACGCCTTTTTTGATTCCGACAAAAAGCTTGTCCGCCCCGAGCATTCCTACAGCTTTTATCCCGTTTATTGCGGCTTTTACGGAATTCCAAGCGACATAGTTCCCTTAAAGGGCGATTGGAGCGTCGACGTGGAGGAGATGATATTCCGCGCCAACAAAAACCATTCGTCAACGATTGTGGCCAACCCAAACGCGCCCACTTCTCTTGGCCTAAGCCGCGAGCAAGTCCGCGCCTGGATAAAGCGCTGCCCCCGCGACCGAGTTTTTGTCGTCGACGAAGCCTACGTGGATTTTGGCGGCCAGACGGTCCTGCCGCTCCTTACCGAATTCAAAAACCTTGTGGTCGTGCGGACCTTTAGCAAAAGCTTGTGCGGAGCGGGCTTGCGCTGCGGCTACATCGTTGCCAACCCAGAGCTTGCGCAGGCGGTGACAACCGTTAAAAATTCTTTGAACCACTTTCCGCTTGACGCCTTTACGCAAAAGTTTGCGCTTGAGACTTGCAAGGCGGGCGACTACTACGCTGCTTGCGCCCAAAAAATTGTGGCCGAGCGCGACTCTTTTATAAACTTTTTGCGCGACCGCTCGTGGAACGTTTTGCAAAGCCAAACAAACTTTGTCTTTTGCCAAAAAAACGGCGTTGACGGAAAGGGCGTTTACGAGGCGCTCAAAAAAGAGGGAATCCTTGTCCGCCGTTTTGACACAAAGGGCATCGAGCAATGGCTGAGAATCACAATCGGAACTGCGGAACAAATGTCCGCGCTCAAATCCGCCATCGGAAAATTTTAGGAGGCAATATGAAACTGCTTTTGATTTCTGACATTCACGGAAAGGTCGCAAACTTGGAAAAGCTTGAGGGCGAAATAAAATCCGCCGCCGCCGTTTTGTTTGCCGGCGACTTTACCAAATTTAAGGACTACGACACAACCGAGCCTTGCGTCCAAAAGATGCGCGAGCTTTGCCCAAATCTCTTTTGCGTAATCGGAAACTGCGACAAGCCGGAGCTTTTGGATCAAATCGAAAGCCTTGACATGAGCGTGGAGCGCGGCCTTGTTTATTTTGACGGACTTCAGTTTGCGGGGTCCGGCGGCGGCTCAAAGTTTACCGGCGAGGCTCCCAACGAGCGCGACGAAGAGGACTTGCAAAAAGATTTTGACGTGATTAAAAATTCCGGCTTGGACCAAGAGGGGCAGTGGAGCAACTTGATTTTGATAAGCCACAATCCGCCCAAGGGCTTGGTTTGCGACCAGTGCGCTCCAAACGTTCACGTAGGAAGCCAATTGTTCACCGACTTTATCAAGGAGACAAAGCCCTTGGCGGTTTTGTGCGGCCACATTCACGAAGGAATCGGCGTTGACAAAATAGGCGACACCGTTGTGGTCAACCCAGGCCCTCTTCTTGAAGGCCATTACGCCGTGATGGAATTGGAAAAAGACGGAGATTCTTGGAAAGTCGCGTCGACTGAGTTGAAAAGCCTCTAAACAAAACCGCCGGCTTAGATGCCAATCTTGGCGGAGTCCAAAAGCCAAGTCTTTTGGCGGCCCAAGCCTTCGTATTCGCTTTCGGGGACTTCGTCAAACTTGTACAAATCTTTAAGCTGCATGTAAACGTCTTCCGAAACGTGGATGGAGTTGGGCTGGCAGTTTTGCTGCAAGCGTTCGGCAAAACTGATGGCGGAGCTCCACGCGTTGTAGACAAAGTTTTGCGTTCCTACCAAATTGGCGACAAAGGGGCCGTTGGCGATTCCGATTCTAACTTGCAAATTCATTCCGTTGGAATCGTTGCTCTTTTTTAGCATGCTCAAAATTTCAACCGCAAAGTGAATCAACTCCGAGGCGCTGGACCTGTTCTCTTCGGGAATGCCTGCGGCCGCCATGTAGGACGTTCCGACCGCCTTGAGCTTTTCTATGTTGAACGTTTCGGCCGCGCCGTCGATTCTGTCGTAAAAGCTGGACAAGTATTTTGAAAAACGCTCGATTCCCATTCTGTTGGCAAAGCGGGCAAAGTCTACTATGTCCAAGGACAAGACGCACGCGTCCTGGAAAAAGGTGCTGGTCTTTTCGACGCTGTCCATGCTCTTGCGGCTGATGTTGGCGGTTGAATAAAATTTGAGCAGTTCTCTGGCCCTTTTGTTTGCGTGCGAAAGGCGGCTTATTGTCTGCGCGTCGGGGTTTTCGACCGTAAAGTACATTATGAACATGGTGACCGAGCAGCCAAAGCCGACCAACAGCAATTCCTTGTTGAAGAGCTGGACGATGGCGATGATGCCTTCCATGATGCAGAATGAAAGGATTGAAAACATTTTGTTCAACTGGATGTTGTGGATGTTGAGCGTCATTATGAAAATGACAAAGGCCACCGAGAAAGTTGAGAAGATGTAAATCAAGTCGGACGGAAGTCCGTAGGAATACAATGTTCTGCCGTAGCCGGTGTAAAAGAGGGTGTTGGCGCAAATCAAGCCGATTATGACAAGGACTGCGATTCCCAAGAAAATGATGACGCCTTGCTTGATCTTTATTCTGTACTCAGGAAGTCCCTTGCTCATCGTGCAGGTTATCGCGTAGCAGTCGATTCCAAAAATGTACAAGAGCATTGCCACCAAATAAGCCTTGGCCAGAATGTCGTTCAAAAGCGGGTATTCGTCGCGGTGGTTGATAGAAATTACGCTGGCAATGTCCAGAATCAACACTGCAAAAACCGCCAAAAGCAAAAGCTTGTAAATGCGGTTTTGCAAAGAGTCCCATTTAACCTTTTTAAAGAAGGCCAGCGCTAGAATCAAAATATAGATTAGGCCTGCGATTTGGAATTCAATCTGAATAGACATATCTCTATAATTGTAACGCGCTTTTGGCTAAAAATCAAGGAAAAAAACTTTGGCAAAGGCGGAAGCCCAAGAAATTGAAGCGCTCGTTGGGGTCGTAGCCGTAGCGGTCTCCGCAGTAGATGAAGCCTGTGTAGGGAGACCAAGAGCCGCCCCTGCAAACCCGCTCTTTTCCAAATTCGGGGCCTGAGGCGCGCTCCACGCCTTCGGTTTCCTTGTAGTCGGCCAGCCAATCCCAGCAAAACTCCAAGACGTTTCCGCTCATGTCAAAAAGGCCCGACGCGTTGGGCCGTCCGCTTCCGGGGGCGGGCTGTTCGTCTTTTGTAAAGACCGTTCCGGCCGTTCCCACCACGCGGGTTTCGCTTGCGTTTGCGTCAAACCAGGCCACGTCGCTTTCGGCAACGCTTCCGTCGGTTTGTCCGCTGGCGAGCGCGCCGTTTTGGAAGCCGTTCTTTGTTTTTCGGGCGGCGTATTCCCATTCGGTTTCGGTGGGCAGGCGGTATCCGTTGGCCGACCAGTCGCAGGAACACTTGTCCAGCGCGGCGGTGTCGGTTGAGTCGCGCAACACTTTTCCGTTAAAAGTGTAGCAGGGCTTTTTGCCTTCCATTTCGCTTAGGGCGTTGCACCAAATTACGGCGTCGTACCAGCTTATCATGGTGACAGGCTGGTAGCATCCAAGAACGGTGGGAGAGGCGCCGCGCTTTCCGCCCGAGCCCTCTTGGCCAGGGTTGGCGAATGTGTAGCCGTTTTGCTCGGCGTAGATGCGGCCGATGTACCACAAGTTGTAGGTTGTTTCGTAGGCGTTCATCATAAAGGGGGCGACAAAGCGCTCGGCCGTGTAGCTTTGCGTGTTCTCTCCGATTGTAAAGACGTCGTATTCCGCCTCGGGCTGCGAAGCCTTGAAAGCGACCATGTTTATGTCGTTAAAGGCCTTTTCGTTTTTGGAAGATTTTTTTATGGGACGGGCAAAAAGCGCCGCGCAAAAAATGAGCGCCGCGGCCGCCGCAAATATTCTTTTCATTTTATCGCCTCCAAGTTGAGTTCCTGCGCCTCGAGCGTTTTTTTGAGCTTGCGGATTTCGGCGCGCTTGGCTCGGTTTTTCTTTTTTTTGTCCTTGTCCGCCGCCGACCTTGTTTTGTCCATCAGCGAAAGGCGCAAAATTGTTCCCACGGCCGCGGCCACGCAGAGAGCGGTTATTATCGCGCAGCCCAAAAGGCCGTGGCGCACCAAGGGCAGGCTGACGTTCATTCCCCAAAAGCTTGTTATGAACGTAGGAACGCTTATGGCCACCGTGACGACCGTGAGCTTTTTCATCACGCCGTTCATGTTGTTTGAGATGATCGAGCCAAAGGTTTCGCTCATTCTGCTGAACGTGTTTGAATAAGTGTCGGCCATTTCCAAAGCCTGGCGGTTGTCGATTTCTACGTCGTCAAGCCAGTCCATGTCGTCTTCGTCAAATTTTAAAAGGCGGGTTTTGCGCAGCTTTTCCAAAAGCAATTGGTTTGACTTGATTGAAGTTGTGAAAAACACCGTCGACTTTTCCAAGTTCAACAGCTGCAAGATTTCTTTGTTCTCAACGGCGTACTGCAGTTCCCCCTGAATGCCGGAAGCCCTGCGGTTGATTTCTTTTAGGTAGCGCAAGTAGGTGATGTCGGCGCGGCTCAAGATTTGGATCAAGAAGGCCGGAAAGTCGTTTAAGTTTATGTTCTTGACCCGGCCCGCCGAAAAGTCCTTGAGCACTTCGCAGTCGGTCCAGCAAATTGTTATGATGTAGTTCTTTTTTAGGATAACGCCGAGCGGAATCGAAAAGTACGACACTTCCGCCGTGGGGACGAATACTGGCAGGCGCGTGATTGTAAGAGTGTAGCCGTCGGCGTCCTCTATGCGCGAAAGCTCGTCGGGGTCCAAAATGTCTATGATGTGCTCTTGCTCGATTTTAAATTCTTTTTCCAGGATGTTGATGTCTTCGCGGGTGACGTTGCGGGCGTCAACCCAAACGCGCTTTGAGCTGATGAGATTTTCTTTTTCTGTGTCAACCAGCTTTTCGCCTTCTTGCTGCCAGTAAGTGATCATCAGCCTTCTCCCAACGCGGGCTTGCGCCTAAAAGTGGCAAAATTATAGCAAAAAACGCTTTTTTTTGCAATATTTTTAAAAAAAAGACAAAATTTTACAAAAAAAACTCTATCTTATATATGTCAAATCTAAGAAATGGAGACGTTGTTTATGAAAGAAAGAATTGATTTTGGCGAGCCTGGCTTTGAGGGCCGGCTCAAGATTTATTCCATCGTAAAGAGGGAGCGCAGGCCAAGGAGCCTTTTGTCCCCAAGAAGACGGCCCTTTCTTGCGCCCGACTTTTCTTGGCCGCCAAAAAAGCGCTGCCAAAGAATCTCGGACTTTGCCGCCCGCGACAGGGGAGACAAGGAATGAGCCGCTCGTGGCGCGTGTTGCAAGACCTTAAGCGTTGTTTCGAGCGGATTTCCAATCGCGTTGCGATTGGGCTTACGGCGCTCTTTATTTTGTCATTGAGCGCCTGTCTAAGCCTAAAAAGGGCGGCCGCGCCTGTTGTGATTTTTGACGCGCAAGTTGTAGAGCGAACGCTGGCGGCTGGCGGGCAGGACATCGGCGGGCCGGCGCTTGGCGTTGAATTTGTAGCGGCAAACCTAAGCGGCCGCCCGTTAAAAAGCGTTTTGTTCCGCGCCACCATAATTGAGTCGTCGGACGACGCGGGTCTTGACCAGGACTTTGGGGCTGCGTTCTACAAGGCGTCTTTGCTTTTGGACGGCGGCTCTTGCCCTGGCGCGGAGGGCGTTTTGGAACCTGGCGGCGAGGAGCGCTTGTTCATTCCTCTTGAGGACGCTCCTCCCGATTGCGGTCCCGACGCGCTGGAGATAGAAAGCCTATATGTCGAAAGCGCGGAGTACGAGGATTGGGAAGCGTTCCCTTGACAAATAAATAGAATATGCTAAAATATAAGCCGTAGGTAAGTTCCGACCTTGACTGGAAAACTTAAATATGGGTAAGTTCCGACCCCTAACTGGAAAACTTAACTGCGGCAAGGATTTGTTCCTTGCCGCTTTTTTTTTTGCAGGAAGATTAAAAATGTTGTTTTACATTGTGTCAGACCGTTATATATCATATCTGAAAAAATCATAAAGTATGATTTGAACGACGAGGGCGATTTGCGCTATAAAATGCTTGTGCTCAATGAACTTTACTTTGTTCGTTCTAATGCCGCAAGAATTGAAAGCGTCGCTAAAAAATTATATGAGCAAAAAATCAATCAAAAAAGCGGCGAGGTCACAAAAGACCATAATCTTTTTTTGACATTAAATTTCAAACGCTTGGAAAAATTGTGCGAAGACTTTTTTATTTCCGACGGGGCGTGTTACTCGCAGTGAGCGTTTTGGGCGCAGGCTGTTCCTGAGGAGAGCGCTTGCTTCATTGTGCGCCAGCCAAGTTCGGCGCACTTGACGCGGGCGGGCATTTTGGCGATGTCTTGAAGGGCGGCGGCTTCGTCAAGCTGCTCCAGCTCTTGGTCGCTGACGCTTCCTGTAATCATGCGCATAAAGATTTCGCAAAGTTTTGTGGCTTCGTCGGCGCTCTTTCCCAAAATCAAGTCTATCATCATGTCGCAGGAGGCTTGGCTAATCGCGCAGCCGCTCCCCGTAAATGATGCGTCGGCGATTTTGTTGTCAACGACCTTTAGGTTGAGCGTTATGTTGTCGCCGCAGCTGGGGTTCACGCCGTTAAGGGTGAACGTCGCGCCTGGAAGCTCTTTTTTGTGCAGCGGGTTCAGGTTGTGCTCGTTGAGTATTTCGCGATAAAGTTCCTTTGTGTCCATAGTGTCTCCCAAAAAAAATACCGCTGTTTGCGCGAGCTAGGTTGCGAGCGCGAATGTTGCGGCTTATGCGGCAATCCTGCTATTTTGGCCTTGCCGCCGATTATTTTTGCCGCTAGTAGCCAGACCAGCCGCGGACTTTAGCCAACGCGGCGCAAAAGCGGTCGACTTCATCGGCGGTGTTGTAAAAGTAAAGGCTTGCGCGCGCTGTGGCGGGAACTTGCAAATACTGTCCCAGCGGCTGCGCGCAGTGGTGGCCCGCGCGGATGGCGATTTTTTCGCTGTCCAAAATGCTTGAGATGTCGTGCGGGTGCACTCCGTCAATCGTAAAGGTTACGATGCCGCAGCGCTTGGAGCCGTCCTTGCTTCCAACAATGTTTACGTGGGGAATCTGGCTCATCTTTTGGACAAGCAGCGCGGCAAGCTCATCGTCATGGGCCGCGATATTTTCCATTCCGATTTGTTGCAGGTATTCGGCGGCGGCGGCCATGCCAACCGCGCCTCCCACGTTGACCGTGCCCGCCTCAAATTTTTCGGGGACAGGCGCCCATGTGGCCCCCTCGCGCGTCACGTATTCTATCATCTCGCCGCCGCGCAAAAAGGGCGGCATTTTTTCTAGCAATTCCCGCTTGGCGTAAAGGCCGCCGATTCCGGTTGGCGCGCAAAATTTGTGGCCACTAAAGGCGTAAAAGTCCGCGTCCAAGTCCTGGACGTTGACGGGAATGTGGGGCAGGGCTTGCGCGCCGTCGACCACAATCACCGCGCCGTTTTGGTGGGCAAGGGCGGCGATTTGCTTTACGGGATTGGTCGTTCCCAAAACGTTTGAGACGTGGGTGATGGCGACAATTTTTGTTTTTGCGTTTATCTTATTGTATTCCGCTTGGGGAATCTCGCCTGTCTCTTTGTCGCATTCAAGCCAGACAAGCTTGGCGCCGGTTTTTTGCGCGGCCATTTGCCAAGGCAAAATGTTTGAGTGGTGCTCCATCACGCTGATTACGATTTCGTCGCCGGCCTTAAGGTTGGCCAGCGCGTATGAATAGGCCACAAGGTTTAGCGATTCGCTTGCGTTGCGGGTAAAGATGATTTCTTCCGCTTGGGCCGCTCCTACAAAGCGCGCGATGACGGCGCGGGCCTTTTGGTAGGCTTCTGTGGCGCGAACGCTAAGGCCATAAAGGCCGCGGAGTGGGTTTGCGTTGTCGGACTTGTAAAAGGATTCAAGCGCGTCCAAAACTTTTTGCGGCCGTTGCGCCGTGGCCGCGTTGTCAAAATATATCAGGCCCTTGTTTTTTGGCTCCGCAAAAATCGGAAAATCGTCCTTATAGTTTTTCATTTTTGCGAGCCTCCTTGGCTTTGTTCGTCAAAAAAGTCCAGCGCCTTTTGCGCCTCTTTTTGGGCCGCCTCGTCAGTTCCAAGGAACGCGGCCACTCTTGCAATTTTGGCCCTTGCCATCATTTTTTGCGCTTCTTGCAAATTTATTCCGCGCGCGTTCATGTAGAACAAAACATTTTCGTCCAAGCGGCCGATTGTGGCTCCGTGCTCGCCCTGAACGTCCTCTTCGTCGCATAAAATAAGCGGTATCGATTTGTTCACTACGTCGGGGCTTAGCAAAAGGGTTTCTTCCTGCTCGTCTCCGATGGAACCAGAGCAGCCCTTTTTAAAGTCAATCGTTCCCCTGTATGTTTTTTTGGCCGAATCCTTGAGCGTTCCGTAAACGTTCATGTCGCTTTGAGTGTTCTTTCCGCTTTGCAGGGCGGCAAAGTTCATGTCAATCTCGCGCCCGCCGTCCATAAAGTAGGCCGCGTCGTGGTTGAAGCGAGCGCCAAATTCGTTTAGTGTCGAAAAGGCTCCCACAAAATTTTTTTGCGCGCCAAGCTCAAGCTGGGTTACGCGGACGCGGGAGTTTTCGGCGCCGTTTGTGGCGATGTCGTTAAAGTGGACAAAGCCTTTTCCCAAAAGCTGGACTGTGGCCACGCTTATGTTGGAATCTTTGTCCGCGTAGATTTTTGTTTGCAGCGCGTGCAGTCCCGCCGCGTCCTTTGCGCTGGTCCATTCGATTATGACGCTGGCCTCCGAGCCTTTGCCAGCCTTTATCACAAGGCTTCTTAAAGAGGCCGTTCCGTCCTTAAGCTCGGCTCGGATGATTATAGGCTCGGAGCATTTGCAGCCTTCCGGAATTTCCAATACAGCGGGAATCGCGGCGTTCTCGGCCAAAAGCGAAGAAAAGTTTTCTCCCAGCGCCGTGGGAATTTGCGGCAGGCTCAAAATTTCTTTTTCGCCGTCTTGGGTGAACGCCGCTCCTTTTGGCAATTTAGAAATGGCGACTTTGGCATCCGAGCGCTTGTAGCCAAGCTCTTCGGCGTAAGAGGCCTTGTTCATTCTAAGCCAGTTCCAAGTGAGGGCGGGCAGGGGATTGAGCGTCGCGTCGATTTTCATAGCGTCCCCTTCATCTCTAGGCGAATCAAATTGTTCATCTCGACCGCGTATTCAAGCGGGAGTTCCTTTGACACAGGGCTTGCAAAGCCCGAAACAATCATGGCCCTGGCTTCCTCTTCGGGAACGCCTCGGCTCATCAAATAAAAAATCGCGTCGCTTGAGATGCGGCCAATCTTTGCTTCGTGTCCTACGTCGGCCTTGTCGGTCAAAACAGTCATCGCGGGAATCGTGTCGCTGCGGCTTTGGCTGTCCAGCATAAGGCTTTGGCATGAGACGCTGGCCTTGCTGCCGCTCGCGTTCTTTCCGATATAAACTGCGCTTCGGTAGGTGGAAACGCCCCCGCTTTTTGAAATGCTCTTTGTGTTGATTACGCTTGAAGTGTTGGGCGCCAGGTGCAGCATCTTTGCTCCTGTGTCAAGGTTCTGGCCTTCGCCCGCAAAGGTCACGCCGGTAAACTCGGCGCGGGCTTTGTCGCCGACCAAGTCGCTTTCTGGATACAAGTAGGAGATGTGGCTTCCAAACGAGCCTGACACCCATTCAATCGAGGCGCCTTCTTCGACGCGGGCGCGCTTGGTGTTTAGGTTGTACATGTTCTTGGACCAGTTTTCGATTGTGGAATAGCGCAAATGCGCGCCCTTTTTGACGAACAATTCAACGCAGCCCGCGTGCAAGTTGGCCACGTTGTATTTGGGCGCCGAGCAGCCTTCGATAAAGTGAAGGTCGGCTCCTTCGTCAACTATGATTAGGGTGTGCTCAAACTGGCCCGCGCCCTTTGCGTTCAATCTAAAATATGATTGCAGGGGGAACGAAAGCTTGACTCCCTTGGGAACGTAGACAAAGCTTCCGCCGCTCCAAGCCGCTCCGTGCAGCGCCGCGAACTTGTGGTCGTTTGGCTTTACCAGCGTCATAAAATATTCTTGGACCATCGGGCCCCATTCTTTGCTCTTGAGCGCTTCCTCAAAGCCCAAGTAAATCACGCCTTGCTTGGCAACTTCGTTTTGCACGTTGTGGTAGACAAGCTCGCTGTCGTATTGCGCTCCCACTCCCGCAAGAGAGGCGCGCTCGGCTTCGGGGATTCCTAGCTTTTCAAAAGTGTTCTTTATGTCGTCGGGAACGTCCTCCCACTTTCCGCTCATCTTTGTCTTGGGGCGAACGTATGAAGAGATGTTTGCCATGTCCAAGCCGCTGATGTCCGGGCCCCAGTCGGGCTCCTTCATCTTGTTGTAAATTGCAAGCGACTTTAGGCGGAACTCCCGCATCCAGTCGGGGTCGTTTTTTTCTTCCGAGATTTTTTTGATTATGTCTTCGCTAAGTCCGTCTTCGATGCGGTAAAAGTCCTTGTCGGACTCTTCGTATCTAAAGTCGTACAGAGAACGGTTGATGTCTTGGACTTGCGTTTTTTCCTGGGCCATAGCGTTCCGTCAAGCCTGATCTGCGGCCAAGTATTTGTCAAAGCCGTTTTGGTTTATGTCGGCCACAAGCTCCGCTCCGCCGGTTTTTATGATTTTTCCTTTGGCAAGAATGTGCGCCTTGTCCACGGTCAAGCTTTCCAAAATTTTTGTGGAGTGGGTGATTATCAAGAGCGATCCGTTTTGCGACTTTTGGAATTCTTCGATTCCCTTGCTTACGGTGCGAACGGCGTCAACGTCAAGGCCGCTGTCGGTTTCGTCCAAAATTGCAAGCTTGGGCTTGAGCATCAAAAGTTGCAAGATTTCGCTCTTCTTGCGCTCGCCGCCTGAGAATCCCACGTTGAGGTCGCGGCTTGCGTAGGAGTCGGCCATGTTCAAAAGCTGCATCGCGGCCTTGAGCTCTTTTTGAAAGGCAAAGAGCTTGACGCGCTCGCCTGTCTTTTGCTGGATGGCGCTTCGGATAAAGGTTTCCAAACTGATTCCGGGAACTTCGAGCGGATTTTGGAACGACATGAAAAGGCCCGCCTTGGCGCGCTTGTCGGCCGCCATGCCGGTTATGTCCTGTCCGTCAAAAATGATTTTTCCGCCCTTAAGCTGGTAGACGGGGTTTCCCATGATGACGTTGCCCAGCGTGGACTTTCCCGCGCCGTTGGGCCCCATCAAAACGTGGGTCTGGCCCGCGCCGATTTGCAAATTCAAGCCGTCCAGCACGAGCTTTTCGCCCACGCCGGCCTTTATATCCTGTATGTCAAGCAAACTTTCCGCCATAATATGCATAATATATAGAAAAACGCGCGGAATTGCAAGCGTCGCGCTTGCGCGGAAGGGTTGATTTTTTGCAAGTTTTACCATACAATATTCTTTTAAGTGAGGAGGAGCAAAATGACAATTACCCACACACTATACAAAAACGCGCGCAAAATAATGGCGGCTTTGGCCGCTTGCGCCGCGCTTGCCTTGGCGTCGTGCAGCGCCTTTGATGCCGACCCGCAGGGAAGCTCTGGCGCCATAACAGTGCGCCTGCCCGACCAAGAGGCCATAAGCGCCCTTTGCGCGGCCGACGGCATTGCAAAGAACATAACGTCGGACCAAACCACCCTTGGACAACAGGGCCAGATGATCCAGTCCTTTAAGGTGGAAGCGCGAAACCTGGCGCAAAAAAAGACGATCAGCCAAAAGGTGGCCCCCGGCGCAACAGTGACAATCGACTCGCTTGTTCCGGGCGACTGGGACGTTGTCATTTTTGGCTACGAATATAGCGACCAGCATCCGATGTTCTACGGAAACTCGCGCGGCATAAAAGTCAACGCCGGCGAAACCTCACAGGCGGCGGTTGTGTTGAACAGGGTGGAGCCCAACACGCAGTTTAGCGTAGAGTTGGAAGCGGCGACTTCTGCCGCCAGCCTTACAGAAGATGGGCGCGCCAATGTCAAGAAAGTCTACGTGACTTACGAAGGAGTGGAGCTTAGCCAAAAGGGAGCGGCCTTCTTTACATATTCCGACACCGCCAGCCAAAACGTTATGCAGCCTTCCGACAAGAATAAAATGCTTGTTCCTGTGGAAGACTTTTTGGAGCCGGGCTATTCATACAACGCGCAGGTTTATTTGTTCGGCGACGTCTTAGACGGCTACACAGCTTTGTGGAGCGGTAACTTTTCCGGAGTGGTTCAGTCGGACGGAAAGCTTGTTTGCAACTTGAACTTTTTGAACGACTACTTGAGAATTCCTACCGGAGCGCCGGTAAACTGGCAAGACATAAAAATGGACCAAGACATCCAGGAACAGTTGTCGACACAAATGTGCCTTGCATTTGAAGTTCACACATACGGAGCGCCCGACGGAAATCCAAAAGACTACAGCGAGCTTGAAATATTCCCCGCAGTGGCCGACGCTTGCGGAGAGGTTCCTCTAATCGTCCGATACGGAAACCTCGCGTGGACGTATATGTTTAGTTTTAGGCATCCTGTCATCCTGCCTACAGTGACAGTGCCAGACCAATTCCCGCTTGGCGTGGCAAAGGCCTTCCAAGAAGTCTTGTCGCCAGCGGCGCCGCAGGAATGGCCTCAGTGCGGCAACGACAGCTACTACGACAGCTACGGATTGTTGAAGTACTATGTTAACGGCGTGGACAAGGACACATGGGGAACAATTGAATACGCGTCTCCCACAGGAACAGCGCAACATTATTACGAGACCCCTGTTGGCGGCTCAACTCCAACCAAGGCGCAAACCGTAAACACAGACGCCGACACTTGCTCTTGGACAAAGAGAATAGAAAACAATACTTACGGATACTTTGAAGGAGGCGGCGACTACAAGGATTTGTCAGGCTACTTTACCGTCACCGGCACCGCGTGGACAGCCACTCCTTCTACAATCGAAGTGGAAAAGGGCGGAACGTTCAAATTTACACTGACCAATGCTGCCGCCAACGCCGCGGATTGCCAGACCGCGGCAGCAGACTTGAACTTTGCCGACAAACAAGGAAGCATAGCTATTACAGCGACGCCAACGGCGAGCGGCGAGTCTGTGGTTGTCACAGCCACAGCGCCGTCTTCATGGGCCGCAGGCTCAAGCAAGTCGCTTTCGGTTTTGTTTGGCTCGGTTGGCTCCGCTCTTGGCGCTGGCACCATCACGGTTAATGTAACCGACTCATCTGGCGGCGGCGGAGGTTCAAGCGGAAGCGTGGTCGCGGACATTTATGTTTCTTCAACAGGATCTAGCTCTGGCGAAGGAACGAAAGCCGACCCGCTTGACAGCATTGCAAATGCGGTTGCAAAAATTAAAGCAGCTCCTGACTCCACAAAAGACTGGGTCATCGGCATTGACGGAACTTTGGAGGGCTGTCAAGTTTTGGAAGAGTTAGCGGCCACAGAAGCAAAGTCTTTAACGCTTACAGGCATCAACGGCTTTGACGCGGCGGCTGGCAAACCAAAGGATTGGCTTGACGGCAATTCAGGTTGGGATGTAAAACTTGAAACTGATGACATCCCAGATACATGCCATACTTTGCTAAACGCTGTTTTAACGTTCTATGCCGTTACAGTTCCTGTGAAAATTACAGACCTTGGAATAAAGGGCGGTTACAGCGACCAAGGCGGCGGCATTAATTTCATGGATTCCTTGAAGCTCACTTTGGGAGAAAACGCGTATATTACCGAAAACCTTTGCTATAGTAATGGCATGGGCGGTGGCGGCATTTCTGGTAATTATGGCGAGGTCATTCTTGATGGCGGAACAATCACCAAAAACAAAGCCCGAAGTTGGGCCAATGGCGGCGGTGTTTACGTAAAAAACGACTGTACTTTCACACTAAAGAGCGGAACGATTTCAAACAACTGGACTGATTACGGTTCTGGCGCGGGTGTTTATGTTACCAGCGGCGCAATTTTCAATATGGAAGGCGGAAGTATTGAAAACAACGCAACAGTGAATGACAGCACAGGCGGCGTTTGCATTAAAGGAGAGCCAACTGTCTTTAACATGACAAGCGGAACCATAAGCGGAAACCTAGCTTGGCCAAATGGAACAGGCTCCGGCCCCAGCATTTACTCAATTCAGGTCGGCGTGTATGTGGACGCAGGCCTTACATTAAATATGAGCGGCGATGCCATTGTTGACAGCAATAATAGTGTAGTTCTGAATAATTCAACTTCAAAAGTGTTTATCGCAGGCAACATTACAAGCGCAATAGCGCCTGTCGC
Organism: Treponema sp.; assembly: GCA_017551705.1. Lineage (GTDB taxonomy): Bacteria > Spirochaetota > Spirochaetia > Treponematales > Treponemataceae > Treponema_D. The sequence goes on along the minus strand of JAFZLA010000058.1, from coordinate 603 downwards.
AACGATTACGCCGTCATCATCAGGTGAGACAATGAGCTATAATACAACCGTACCTGTATTGGATGCAGCCTTCCCCGACTTAATTACCGCATACTATACTTACTTTGCAATAACGCCAAAGCAAACTATGAGTGGTACGGAAAATTGGGTAGTAACTAATGAAGGCAAGCCCGCAAAAAGTGATGCTCCATAAATTAAGCCAGACCTAGTCACAGGGCTGCGTTTTGGCGGTCGTTCCTTTTTGCTTGGCCGCTGACATTGGCCAAAGCAAAAATGTTGCGGGCTTGGGGCGGAGTTTTTGGGTGGACGAGAGTTTGGCTTGACTTTGCCACCGTTCGGCGCGTATTATGCTTGCGTGTTGGCGGGCTGAGCTGCGAGTTGTTCCGCGAGTTCCTGCACTTGTTCAAGAGGTAGGCCAGAATACTGAGAAATTTTTTCAGGTGAAAGATTATCAGCAAGCATGGTTTTTGCGTTTTCAATGGCCTTTTGTTGGGCGCCAAGTTTCATTCCTTCTTTTCTTATGTCTCTGTCGTGCAAATTCATTCTGGCATACTCCTGCTTGAATATTTCGTTTTTCTTGAGCTTTGCAACGAGCGCGTTAAG
>JAFZLA010000007.1 GCA_017551705.1 Treponema sp. | reverse complement strand
TTGCAAATACGGCGCGGTGTGGACTTTTACCGACAAAGAAATCATAAAGTGGTACAAGGAATGCGCGGACAAAGACAAGGTCGCCGATTGGCCGACGCGCTTTAGGCAGCTGATGGGAATGCCCTACAACAAAAGCTACAAGTGCGTCACCGCGCTTTGGACAAGGCCCGCCGACTTGCGCCGCCCCGCCTACCAGACGGACATAACAAAACAAATAGACGCGTCCAAACTTTCAACCAAGAACGTGAGCGAGGACATAAGAGACTGGTTCAAAGACAACATCATTTGGTCTTACTTTGATTCCGCCTATCCGTGGACGCGGCTTGGCTACACTTACGATTGGGCTGACAATGGAAAGGAATACGGCCTTAGCGAATTTTTGATTTTAAAAGATTCTGTCGTTGACGTTGAATGGACCAAGACGCAGGAAGAATTTTTGGAATGGCTTAAAGCCGCCTCCAGCAATTAAGGTCTTGCTTGCAAAACGACTAGCGCCTGCGGCGGCGGTCAAAGTGATTGGCGTACCACGCGGCCTTGTCAGCGTACATCGCGTCGTCGGCGCGGCGGAAGACGCTCTTGATTTCGATGTCTAAATCTTTGACGTAAGCGTCGGCGCCTTTTGAAACAGCCAGCGGCATTTGATTTTTGCCGAGGGTCAAAATATTTCCAAGCTTGTCAAGCTTTTGGTTTATCGCGGCAAAGACTTTTTCAAAGTCAGACTTTTCGGCGTTTTCTGAAATCGCGACAAATTCGTCGCCGCCTATTCTGTAGAGTTTACTGGCGCCCAACGTTTCCTTTAAAATGTTTGCGATGGTCGTAATCATAAGGTCGCCAAATTCGTGGCCAAAGCGGTCGTTGCCTTCTTTAAGGCCATTGATGTCAAATACGGCCAAAGCAAATTTTGCGTCTCCGCTGGCAATCTTTGAATCAAATTTTTTCACAGCCTCAAGGTAGGCGTTCCTGTTCCCAAGCCCCGTAAGATTGTCGGTGTAAGCCATTGTATGCGCGTTAGAAATGTATTGCTTGAGTTCCATTCGCATAAACTTAAGCTTGCTCTCAAGAACTTCAAAATCGTCGCCGGAATTTCTTGTTGAATATTCCGCGTCGGCGTTGTAACGATCGGTTCCCGAAGCAAGCCGCAATTCCGCCGCAAGCTCTTCGACGTCGTTGGCAAGACGGCCCATCTCCGAATTGATGAACACAAAGCGCTTTTTTAACTTTCCTATTATCAAGAAAGCGATGATTCCGCCGGCAATAAGGGATACTACGCAAACGATAAGGGTCGTGTAAACATTGCGCCGCAGCTGCGCTTCGTACCAGTTGGCGTCAATGTCAACCGCCACGATTCCCGCAACCTTTCCGTCGGAATTTAACACAGGGCTGTAGGCGCTGTAAAAGCGGCCCCAACGGTCTTCGTAAGGCGTTTTGTCTACGGAAGGAATTCCAAGGCTGGCCTCGTAAAGCGCGTCGGTGTATTCAATCGGCTCGCCGAACTCTCCGGGGTCGTCGACGGTGGGGTCAATCGTAAAGGTGAATTTTTTGTCGCCCATGTCGCGGATTCCGTAAATGTATTTTAGCTCGACCTGCTCTTGGAAGGCTCTTAGCGTGGCCAAGGCTCTTTGGTAAGGCTCAGTGCCCTCGTCTTCTTTTTGAAGCTTTTCCATCTCGTCGCCGTTAAGAAGGGCGGCCGCGCTTTTTGAAATGTCCAGCATTCTTTCGCGCATGTGCTTTTGCAGCGTGTTCTTTGACTGGCTTATCAACAAAAAGCCCAACGCGCCGTTTACCGCAATCAAAAAGACCGAGAGAATAATTACTATCTGCTTGGAAAACTTGTTTTTGTTCAGCATTGTTATCTATTGTAATATGCAATTGCGTAAAAAGCAAGGAAAATTACTCTAATATAGTAACCTCGACGCGGCGGTTTTGGGCCATTCCTTCTTTGGTGGAATTGTCGGCAACAGGCTGCGAGCTTCCGCTGCCGCGGCAAATAAATTTGTCAGCGTCGATTCCGCGCTTGCTAAGCTGGCTGGCCACAGAACGGGCGCGCTCGATTGAAAGCGCCATTTCTCCGCTGGGGTTTCCGACGCTGGCTGTGTGGCCGTTTACCAACAGTTTGTTTGATCCGGTCTCTTTTAGGATGGAAGCGATTTTGTCCAAGAGCGCGGCCTCGCTTGGCAATAGTTCGGCGCTATCGGGCTTAAAGTGAAGGTTTTGAATCGTAAGGCGGATGCCGCCCGCCGTCTTTTCGATTTTTACGCTGGACTCGCCGGGCTTGTTTGACGAGCCAACGACGCGGACTTTTTCAAGCCACTTGCTTTCGTTCATAGGCCGCGCTTCTTGGCCGCCCGAAACTTTTGCGCCGCCGCCCGTTCCCGGGCTTGCTACAGTTCCGCCAGCGCCAGTGTCCGCGACCGCGACGCGATTGATTGCCGGGAAAAGCCGCGTAGTGTCCACCGCGGGCGGGTACTCGGTGAACAAAGAAATCGTTCCCTTAAAGGCGATTTTGTTTCCGTCGGAATATTCGTACAACTCGTCAACGCTGTCGCGGACAACAAGCGCGGCGCAGTCGGCCTTGCGAATGTACATCGTGGCGTTGTTGGAACCGTTGGCGCGCAGCAAGTCTTGGTCGCCGTTAGGGTCAGCGTAGGAATAACCGTAGCGGCTTGCCCAACGCGCGGCCAAAACGTAAACTTCCTGGCCGTTAAAAATTTCGTCGCGCAAGTAAGTGTATTCCACAATAATCGGAATGCGCGTTGTGATTCCCTTTCCAAGCGGGTCAACCGCGCGCGTGGCGTTGGCCTTCCACGATTCCCCTTGCTTGATTTTTTCTTTGGGGAACGCGGGAAAGCTCCTGAAGCTTGGATAGCCGTTGTCTTGAATCATCGTGAGCGTTCCGTCTGCCGCGATTTTAAAGACCGAACGAATGCTGTCGTGAATGCCGTTGACTACAATTTTTTGGTTGTGAACCGTGTCCTGATGAACAAAAAAATCTCCGTCATACAAGCCGCCGTCGCAAACGATAAAGCTCCTGGCCTCGCGGCTCATAAGGCCAACATATTTTCCGTTGTCATAGCGCCGCAAGTCCGTGCGTTCCACCAAAGAATAATTTTGGCTGCCAGAGTAAACAAACTGGGTCTCGGCGGCAAACAAAATTCCGCCAACAAAAAAAACTGCAAGGGCCGCCCAAAAGCGCGCGCGAATAAAAGCGTTCATATTGAATTTATCGGCAGATTTATAGCGGCGAGTTAAAGGAAAGCAAGACAAAAATTGTTCGTCGCCGCATAAGTCGCAACGCTACGCTTGCGGAATTCGCGCTTTGCGCGCTATAATAAGCTTTATGTACTACATTATCGCAAATATGCTTAGCGGGAAGGGCGCGGGAAAAAAGTGCCTTGAGACCGCCGAAAAATATTTAACGGAAAACAATCTTCCATTTCAAACTGAATATATCGACGGACACGGATCGGGCCGCGCGCTGGCTCAAAAGTTTTGCGCTATGGCAAAAGAAGCCGGCGCGTCAACCGATTCCGGCGCTTTTCATACCGTAATCGCAATCGGCGGCGACGGAACTTTTCACGAAGTCCTTAATGGAATGGACTTTAGCGCGGCGCGGCTTGGCTTGGTTCCGGCCGGTCGCGGAAACGACTACGCTGTTGGCGCAAAGATTTCGTTCGACCCCAAAATAGCGATGCAAGCGATTGTCCACGGAAAGCCGGTTGACCGCGACTACATTCAGGTCGGAGACCGCCGCTGCCTCAACGTGTGCGGAACCGGCCTTGACGTTGAAGTGCTCAAGCTTACCGAAGAAAACAAAAACACTTATATTTTTTCGCTTTCAAAATTGCTGCTCAATTACAAGCCTTACACCGTTCAAGTTGAGCGCGACGGAATGACGCAAGAATACCAATGCGTGATGGCGGCCTTTTGCAACGGCTCGCAATTTGGCGGCGGAATCAAGCTTTGCCCGCCCGCGAAAATCGCCGACGGAAAGATGGACTTGATGATTGTCAAGCAGCCCAAAGGCCCAGTCCTTATGGCCATGCCTATTTTTGTCGCGGGCCAGCACATTGGAAGGCCCTGGGCCGAGCATATCGTTTGCGACAAGGCCAAAATCACCGTGATGAATTCGGGCAACATCGAAATCGACGGCGAGATTTACAACGACAGCGTTCTTGACGCGCAAATCGTTCCCGGCGGCTTTAAGACATTTGAGTGAGCGGCGCGCCCATTCGTTCCGCCCGCACAGCCTCGGGAGTTTTTCCAAACGTTTTTTTGAATTCGCGGATAAAGACCTTGTAGTTTGTGATGCCGCATTCATCCAAAAGCGCGCTGATTTTTTGGCTTGAGCTTTGCAGCTCTTGGTAAAAGGCCGAAATCCTCAATGACATAAGATACTCGTTAAATGTCATGTCAGTGTATTTTTTAAAGAGCCTGCAAAGGTGCTCAGGCGAAACGTTGATGATTTGCGCCGCGTCGGGAAGGGTTATTTTTTGGCGGAACATTTTTTCGACATAGGCCAAAACTGGCGAAATGCGGTTTATGCCGTAATACAAAGCGGCGGATTTTTTTTGTTCAACTTGATAGGAAGAAAGAAGCGTATAAAAAAAGTCGTACAAAAGCGAGACGAACTTGACCCGCTCCTCAGGCCGCTTATTGTCAACGCGCTCAAGCATTTCTTTTAAAAGCGGAAACAATTTTTTTGCGTCGTCCGCCAAGAGCTTTTCGACAAAAACCGCGCTTTGAATGTCGTCGTAAATTCCTTCAAAGGCGCTGAGCGGAACTTGCAGCAAAATGTACCGCACGTGGCCCCGCAACTTTGACGAATGGATTTTTTCGGAGTTGACGATTATCATGTCGCCCGCGCCCAAAATGTATTTGCGCTCCTCAACCTTAAAGTCGATCTCGCCGTCAAGGACATACAAGGCCTCGATGTGGTTGTGCCAGTGGAAGGGCGAATAAAAATTCACGTCGTCAACAACTTCAAAACGTATTGAAAATTGCAAGTCAAAGTGCCGCTTGTGCAAAATGCTTTCGTGCTTGTATTCGTTCATATCAATATTCTACACCATTTATGCCATTTTTGCCAGCATTTTTGACCAAAATATCAAAATCGACCAATAAAACGCTAAATTCGCCACTTGAAAATTCCCAAATGCGCGCTAAATTCGACCTATCAAACAAAAAGTCAAAAGGAGGCTTTTATGAAAGTTGTAGGACAAACAAAACCCGCCGCCCAGCTTGCGGCTTGGACTCTGGCTTTGGCGCTTGCAAGCGCTCTATTTTTTTCTTGCGCAAAAAAGGAAGCCAAGATTGATTTGGGGAACGGCGTTTCAATCGGAATCGTGGAAATTCCCGGAAACAATTTTTGCATCACCAAAACCGAAATTACCCAGGACGTTTACCAAGCCGTCACCGGCCAAAACCCTTCAAAGGCGCAAGGAGCCAAGTTCCCCGTTGAATCGGTAAGCTGGTACGACGCGATTGTCTTTTGCAACAAACTGAGCGCCCTGCAGCAAAAAACTCCCTGCTACAGCGTGAACGGCTCGACAAATCCCGACGAATGGGGCTACGTTCCGCACCAAAGCACAAAAATAGAAGGAAAGATTGACTTTGACCCCAGCGCGGACGGCTACAGAATTCCCACCTTGGACGAATGGGACGTGGCGTTCAGCGGCGGCGAAAAATACAAGTTTTCTGGCAGCGACGACTTGGATTCCGTTGCCTGGACTGACTGCAACAGCGGCGGAAAATTGCACGAAGTGGCCCAGCTAAAGCCCAACGCCTTTGGAATCTACGACATGTCGGGCAACGTCTTTGAATGGGTTTGGAGCGAACGCGCCGACGGCAGCCGCTACTATTGCGGCGGAAGCTTCTTTGACGCCGCTCGCGCCGGAAAATGCAACAACAAGGAGCTTAACTTCGCTTCTGGCCAGTTCAAAAGCGTGGGTTTCCGCATCACTTGGAACAAGCCGGCCCAGTCATAATTTTTGTTGCGTTTGAAGCGAAACTGTGATAGAATGGTTTGTTAGGACAAGATAGTGCTTAAATTTACGATAACAGACCTACTAGACGCAGATTCGCTTCAAATCATACAGGACGCCTTTGAGCGCTTTACAGGCTTAAAGGCTCTTGTAGCCGATCCGTCGGCCAATCCCGTCACAGAAGGCAGCGACTTTTCGGATTTTTTGAGCAAAATCCTTGTCTACAACGAAGACGCCAACGAACCCGTCCTTAAAAAAGAAATCCTGCAGCTCTTGCGCTCAGGAAAAACCATCACCCTAAAAAACGAGCTTGAATCTTTTGACGCGGCCAGCCCTCTTTTGCTGGAAGGCGAATTGATAGGCCTTTTTGTATGCGGACCCGACGTCGAAAGCGGCCAAAAAGTTTCCGAAGCCTTGGTTTCTAAGGGCTCAAAATTCTTGGCCGCAATCTCCGAGGCGCTTTCGCAAATGGCCTACGCCTCAAGCCTTTCGCTCAACAATTCCCACGCGATGCAACAAAGCGCGCTGTCCGCTTCCGCCGCGGTGACAGAGACCGCCCTCAAAATGAAGCAGTCAATGCAAGAATGGGTCGAAGTTATGAGCGAGGCTTTGGAGTCCAACGACCTTGAGCTTATCAAAAAACAGGTGGAACAAATTCTTGAAACAGGAACCGACGTTTACACCGCTGTCAACGATTCGGTCCAAAACATTCAGGACAAAATCGGCTCCACCCATTTGGTCGAAACGGAATACAGCGTCCATCGCTTGATTCCGCACTACATCGAGCAAGCCAAAAAAATCATGGGCGAAAAATCGCCCGACTTTTCTTACACGATTGACGAGGCCGTTCCCATGTACTTGTTTGGCGACAACGACCGAATTTCTCAAATCGTTTACTTGTTGTTCAAAAGCAGCGCCCGCCGTTTGGAAAGCGGAAAAGCCTCGCTGGAACTTACGGCAAAAAAACAATCGTACGCCACAATACTGACATTTAAATTTACCGACTCAACGTCTGGCTTTAGCGACGAAGAGCTCGAAGCCCTGCAAATGTTCATCGAAACGGGCGACCAATCATATTTGGAAAACACAGCCGTAAAAGGAATGGGATACCGGACCATAGCAAGAATCGTCCAGCAAATGTTTGGCGTGATAAATTTTGAAATTACCAGCGACACAGAAATGGAATTTGTAATAAAGATCCCGCAGCTTGAAGTTGAGGTGGAAGAACTTGGCAGCTAACGTTGACGTTTTGGCGTTGTTCCCTGACGCGCTCAAAAATGAAGAATTTCTCGTTTACTACCAGCCCAAGGTTTCGCTAAGAAACTATCGTTTGGCCGGAGCGGAAGCGCTTGTCCGCTGGAAGCACGGCGATTCGTTCATCTTTCCCGACCAGTTCATTCCGCAATTGGAACAAGACGGAGCGATTTGCAAGCTGGACTTTTACATGCTCGACCATGTTTGCGCCAACTTGCGCCATTGGCTTGACCAAGGCCACCGTCTTTTTAAGGTCAGCGTCAACCTTTCGCGCGCCCATTTGCGCGACGAAAAATTGGTGGAACGCATTGTCCAAACGATTGACGCGCACAACGTTCCGCACGACTACATAGAAATCGAATTGACCGAAACCACCACCGACGTTGGCTTTGTCGAACTAAGAAAAGTTATCGAAGGCCTCCACGCGCAAATGATTTCGACCAGCGTCGACGACTTTGGAATGGGCTACTCTTCGATGAACTTAATCCGCGAACTTCCGTGGGACGTTCTTAAAATCGACAAATGCTTTTTGCCCAAAAGCGAAAACGACCGCCGCCAGTACGTGATGCTAAAGCACATAATCTCTTTGGCCCAAGACATCGGCTTGGACACAATCGTAGAAGGCGTCGAGACAATCGAGCATGTAAAGATGCTCAAAGAGAACAATTGCTTTTTGGCGCAGGGCTACTTCTTTGACAAGCCTCTCCCCATCGAAGAATTCGAAAAGCGCTTGGATTAGCGCGACCGGGCAATCCTGCAACCCGATTGACATTTTAAGAGCGTTATAACATACTCTCACCTTATGGAAAACAAAAACGCGCGCGGCGCGCTTTCAATGACAAAACTAAGCCTTCCTCTTATTTTGGAACAGTTCTTTAGAATTTTAATCGCGTCTATCGATACTGTGATGCTAAGCTTTTATTCCGAAAAAGCAGTGGCCGCAGTTGGAATGATGACGCAATATGTTTTTTTCGTCAACATTCTGTTTAATGTAATCGCAATCGGAACATCAATCGTTTTGTCGCAATTTTTGGGCGCGCAAAAAGGCCGCGACGACCTTAACGCCATCGCAAAATCCAGCTCAATAATGGTAACTGTCGCCGCCGCCGCAATGACGCTTGCCGTAATCTTTGGACTCAAGCCTCTTTTGGCCCGCTACACATTGGAAGCCGAGGTGCGCGACTTTGCCTACAACTACTTTTTGATTGTTGGCGGAGCGGGTTCGTTCTTCATCGCTTTTGGCCTTTTGCAGTCGGCGATTCTCCGCTCCTACGGCTACACAAAAGAAGCGATGATTGTCACGCTCACTTCAAATTTAATCAACGTTTTTGGAAACGCCATCAGCCTTTACGGATTTTTTGGCCTGCCGATTTTTGGAGTCAAGGGCGTGGCGTGGTCTTCGGTAATCTCTATGGTCGCCTCTTGCGTCATTTTGCAAATCATCATCCGAAGAAAAAAAGACATTTGCTTTGATCTTTTTTGCCGCTGCAAAATTCCCGGCCGCTTTTACAAGCTCATACTTTCCATCGGCGTGCCAACCGCAAGCGAAAGCCTTTCTTACAACGTTTCGCAAATCGTCATTATGGCGATGATTTCAACTTTGGGAACGTTCGCAATGTCGTCGCAAGTTTACACGGCCACAATTTGCCGCTTTGTGTTTGTGACCGCGATTGGAATTGGAAGCGCCGTTCAAATCAAAACTGGCTGGAGCGTTGGCGCCGGCCAAGAGCAAGACATTTACAAAAAAGTTTACAAGTACGGCGCCGTCGCAACCGCTTGCTCTGTGTCATTAGTTTTGCTGATAAACCTTTTGCGTTCTCCAATCATAGGCTTTTTTACCAAACAGCCCGAAGTTGTGTCGTTAGTCTCAACTTTGCTTTTGCTTTCAATCTATTTGGAATTTGGCCGCTCGCTCAACTTGATTTACATCGGAGCGCTAAAAGGCGCGGGCGACGTCAAGTTCCCTGTCCTTTACGGAATGTTCTCAAACTGGGTTGTGATGGTTTTGGGCAGCTACATCTTGGGCCTCAAGCTTGGACTTGGCGTGGCAGGCTTTTGGCTTGGAATCGGAACCGACGAAACAACCCGCGGCATTGTCATGGTCTTGCGCTGGAAAAGCAAGCGCTGGATGCAAAAGGCGCTGGTCTAGCTCCGCTCGCGCGATTTTTGGTCAGCCTAAATTTTCAACCCCGCAAGCAATTCTTTTCTGTCGTCAGGAACGCGGAAGCTTTCGCGCGCTTTTTGAATGGCCTTGTTGTGAACCCAAGCGTCAAGCCGCTTTTCCTTTATGTAAGGAAGCGCCGCGTCCCACTGCTTGGCCAAAGCCTCGGCAAAAAACCAGGCCGCGGCCATCTTGATGTAATACTCGTCGCTTTTAATTGCGGCGACTGCCTTTAAAAATTCGGGCTTAAAGTCATCGTCCAAAAAGTGCCGCATGAGCGTGACAATGCCAAAGCGGATTGTGTAAACGCGGCCGCTTTTTAGCCAGCCCTTGACGCGCGGCAAAAGCGCCGCCTTGTTCTTTTTAAAACATAGCGGCGAGCATTGGTCGCAAGTGGCCCAGTTGTCAATGTAAGGCAAAAAACGCTCCACCTCGGCGGCGCACAGGTCAAAATCCTTTATGCCGCTGACAACAAAGCTGTGCAACTGGTTTTCTTCAAAGTATTTGTGTGGAAGGCCCGCCAAAAACTTTTGGGTCAGCGGATCGGCGGCCTTTAGGGTCTTGGCAAAAGCGCGCAAAGCTGGCGTGCGGACTCCCACAATCGATTTTGGGTCAACGTTGGGAATTATCTTGCTTGTAAAGGCGGCGTATTCCGCGTCCGCGCTTTCTTTAAGAAACTTTTTGATTTGGTCCATAATTCCTCCGCCGCCCGCTTTAAGGCCTTGCAAAAGATTGCCGCGCTTCTTGGTCTTGCAAACAATTTCCGCTCAAATAAAAAAAGCCTGCCCAAAAGGACAGGCCTTTGAGACTGACACGATTCGAACGTGCGACCTCCACCTCCGCAGGGTGGCGCTCTAATCCAGCTGAGCTACAATCTCATGCAAGCAGAAGCTTGTAAAACGGAAGCGACAGGAGTCGAACCTGCCGGGCCCAAATTGGAACCCACGGATTAGCAATCCGGCGTATTACCGCTCTACCACGCTTCCAAAAAAAACGGAGCGAGAGGGATTTGAACCCCCGGTACCTTGCGGTACAACGGTTTTCAAGACCGCCGCGTTCGACCACTCTGCCATCGCTCCAATAGGTTTTGGTAGAATAGCATAAAATCGTGATTTGTGTCAAGTAGCGGCGAAAAAAAAGAATGCAAGCCCGCAATCGGCAGCTAGCCGCATAAGCGCCAACATTCGGCCTTGCATAAGACGCGGCCGAACAGGCGCTCTGTTTATTAAAGCGCGTTGTAGTCAATCGCCTTGAGGGCGGCGATTGTTTCGTCGTAAAGCGCCAAAAGATTTGAATGCTCGGCAAGGATTGTAGCCTCGTCCTTGTCGCGGGCGGCGTGCTCGCACTTTTCGGCAAGGCTGCCCAAGTCCATTCCGCCAACCAAGCGGGAATTGGATTTAAGGCCGTGAACCTTGATGCGGTAGTTGTCCCAGTCCTTTTTTTCAAAGGCGCCGTTTATGTCAGAAAGATTTTGGTCGCGCTGGTCTATGAACATTTGGACCATGTCTTTGTACATGTCCTTGTCGTTCATCGAATATTCCATTCCATGGGCTGTATCTATCGTCATATTTTTCTCCTGTCATCGCGCCGATTTTAGAACGGCCGCTTGGGTTTTTTGGCGTCCGCCAATCTTTGGAATATGTCCGCGATTTTTTGGACCAAAATTCCGGGCGGAGTGTTTTTGAGCAAGTAGCCTGCCGGACGGGCGGTAATGACTTGCTTTACGATTTCGCTGTCGTCGTTGGCCGTCAAGAAAACTACAGGTATGTTCGCTGTCGAAGGGTCCGACTTTATGAGCTGGAACACGTCCAAGCCCGAAAGAACCGGCATTTCGTAGTCCAACAAAATCATGTCGACTTTGTAGTGCGACAAAAGCGCTATGGCGTTAGTTCCTGATTTTTCGGTAAGAACGTTGTAGTTTTTGTTGAGCCAGCGGTCCATCGCGTGCAATTGAACCTGCTCGTCGTCAACGACCAAAATGGTTTTTTTGGCGGGATCCAGCTCGTATTCTTTTACGCCGTCCGAGAATGAATAGTCGCCGCCGTCTTTTTCCAAAACTTTTAGGAACATCGGCATGTCAACAGGACGCTCAAAGGCGTACTTTACATACTGCGACTGAATGTACTCGTAAGCCATGTTGATTTCGCCGGCGTTTCCAATAAAGTAGAGGCGGCACTTTTTTCCTTCTCCGGAGATAAAACCGTTCACCCACTGGAAAAAAGCGTTGTCGCTGTCTTCAAGGCGTTCTAGGTAAAGAATCAAAATTTCAGGCGAATTGTCAGAAAGCATTCTGGCGTTGATGTAGTTTCCCTCTGGCGGGCAAAAATCCACTTCGTACGAAGCGCCCGTCAAGTTTTTTACCAACGCCTTTATCAAAAAGCTTTGCTCGTTGTTGCCTATCAATAATACCCGTTTGCTCAAAAGAAACTCCTGCCGAATAATTGATATATTATACACCATTTTTACATATTTTTCAAGAAAAAGCGCAAAAAAATGGCAAATTCCCGCAAAGCGTGATACAATGTAGGAATGAACAATTCAAACTATTTTTTGGGAATTATGACGGCAATCGTCGGATTGATGATGCTTTTGGCGGCGGAACCAATGGTTCAAATTTTGGTGATTGTCTTGGGAATTTTCGCCATTTTGAGCGGCGGCTGGACTTTGGCGGCCGTAGCCCCTTTGAGCGTGGACAAAAACTTTAAAATCCAATGCTACATTCGCGGAGCCGTGGGAATCGTAGTAGGCCTTTTGTGCGTTGTCCTCCCCTTGCGCGTGGCGGCCTTTGCCTGGCAAACCCTAGTCTACGTCTTTGCCTTTTACTCATTGGCGGCGGCCCTTGTGGAAATTCCTATAACATTAACCCTGCATAAGGACGGATTTCCGGTAAAGCGCTATGTTTTGGAAATAGCCGCCTCTATCGCGCTGGCCGTTATTTTGTTCTTTTTGCCCAGCTCGGCCGGCTTTACGATTATCCGCATCGGCGGAGCCATTTTGCTTTTGACCGGAGCGGCCATCTCATTTTTGGCCTGGAAAAACCGCGACATCATCGCGGACGACGCAATTGTAAGGGATGAGTAGGAATTAGCAAACAAAAAAAACGCCCGCCCCAAAACGGAGCGAGCGCTTGTTGCAAGCCTAAAACCCGGCGCCAGACCGCACGAGCCTTACGCGAGCGCGGTTGTTGGCGTTGCGAGCCGGTCGAGCCCTTTTAGGCTTGCGACCGATTGTTTTCCGGCTCAGGCTACTTCAATCGCAATCTTTTTGGGCGACGGAAGGGCTTTGCGGGCCATTGTGACGTTCAGCACGCCGTTCTTAAAGCTGGCGGTGACTTTTTCTTCGTCAACGTCGTCCGGCAGGGTAAAGCGGCGGCTAAACTGGCTCTGAGTTCTCTCGCGGATAAGCCACTTGCCTTCTTCCTTTTTGTCGGACTTTTCTTCTTTCTCCGTTGTTTTTACGGAGCTGATTGTCAAAACGCCGTGGTCAATCTCAAGGTTCACGTCCTTTTCTGTGGCTCCGGGAAGGTCCATCTGAAGGCTGTAGGAATCCTTGTTTTCTTTTACGTCAACTTTGGGGAGACGCGCTGTCTTCCATGTCATTTCCGGCATTGAATAGTCAAACGCGTTGTCAAAAAGTGAATTGAAAAGTGAAAGTTCGTTCATAATAAACTCCTTCGCGCCGTTCCTGGCGGCCGCGTTTTTAATTAATTTTCCGAGCCTCAAGGCTCACTTGTACTATAGCAAGAAGCGCGCCAACTTTGAAAAATTTTGCGGAATTTGCGCAAAAAAAGCGGAAATTTGTTTGAAAAATGCCGTAAAAATGGTCGCAAGACCAAGACTGCCGGGCAAAAAGCGGTTAAAATGCCAAAAATCGGGGCAAAAAACGGATGCAAGCCCTAAAACCGCGCAAAATTGGCATTCAAGACCTTAACTTTGGGCGGCGGAAGGCTGTAATAAGACGCAAGACCTAAAATCGGGGCGGCAAACTGGGTCAAATTTCCCAAAAAGCGCGTCATTATTTTTGCCGTACTGTGTCATTTTGACACACTTATTTATCCACGCCCAACCCAAACAGGGCGTAATCGGCGCGGGCGGGGTCGCCTGCAAAAACTTGCGCCATTTTTTGGGTCAATTCTATTGCCGTCTTGGCGGATGCTGGGGCGCTCTCTGCGATCAAGCCCAGCCGCGCGCTTTCTTGCAAAACGTGTGTGTCCAGTGGAATCAACAAGTCCGCCGCGCTTGCCCACTTCCACAAGCCCAAATCCACAGGCGAACCTTGCCTGACCATCCAGCGCAAAAACATATGCAGCTTTTTGCACGCTCCCTTGGGGTTTTGCGAAACGCACTTTACGCCAGGAAAAAGGCTGATTAGCGCGGACACAAGGCGCAGTTCGCGAGGAACGGCGGCAAGGCCGAGATGCGCGGCGGACCTTTTGGTCTTGCCATAATTCTTCGTAAGACCAAGAGGCGCGGCCTCATAAGCGGCGCGGACGGCGGTTCCCAGCGAGCCGCTCTGTCGAACAATCTCGGCAAGGCGGCCGCACAAAACGTTCATGTCGGCGTAAGAAAAAAAGCGGTAGAATTTTTTTTGGCTCTTTGCAAAAAACTTGTTGTGGCCGCCGTCCAACAGCCAGCGCGCGAACACCGCGTTTTGACCAGTGGGATTGCCCGATCGAGTCGGGCAATGACAGCGCTCGCCGGCCGCGCCGCGCGTCTTGGGCTTGCCGGCATTTTTTGTTTGCGCCAAACTGGTCGCCGCAGTCTTGGGCTTGCCGGCAATCACCGCGTCATACAAAGCGTTCAGCTTGGCGATAAAAAGTTCCCTCTTTCCAAAAGACAGCTGCGCCGCCACAAAAGCAAAAAGCTCTTGGTCAAGCGGATCGCCAAAGCGATGCATGAATTGGCTAGGGTCGTCGCGCAAAAAATCCGAGGTCTCGTAATTATCGGCCAGAGAGCGCAAGAGCACCGCTGTCTTTTGGCTAAGCATAAGGCGATTATATTGCAATTTGCGCCTCAAGGCAACCTTGCGCAGCGGGCGTTCCAGCGCGACCGTTCCCCCAAACTTGAAAAATTCCGCTCAAACTGATAGTATAAAAGCATGAAGAAAAACTCGGCCTTTGACATGAACAAGTTTGCGGAAGACAAGATTTCCGCCATAGACGCAAAATTTGAGGCGCAAAAAATCGCGTTCGCGCCGCTGTGCTTTCAGGCGATTCGCGCCCTGCTTGAATTGGGAATCATGCAGGCCATAAGCGATGCCGGCGATACGGGAATTACAGTGGCCGACCTTTGCCAAAAAACAAAAATCTCAGAATACGGAATCAAAGTTTTAAGCGAAATGGCCGTGGGAATGAACGTTCTCAAACTGCGCGCCGAAGCCGGAGCCGAAAAACTCTTCCTTGGAAAAATCGGCTGGTTCTTGCTGGAAGACAATTTGACAAAAGTCAACTTTAACTTTACCAATGACATTTGTTACAAGGGCGCCTTTGACATGGCCGACTCCGTCAAAAACGGAAAGCCCGAAGGCCTCAAAGTTTTTGGAACACAGTGGACAACGATTTACGAAGCGCTTTCCACCCTTCCGCCAAAAGAAAAAAAATCTTGGTTTGACTTTGACCACTTTTACAGCGACGTCGCCTTTCCGCTTGCGCTTCCGATTGTCTACGCGCAAAAACCCAAGCTGCTTTTTGACATCGGAGGAAACACGGCAAAATGGGCCATCGCTTCTTGCAAATACGACAAAGACGTTCACGTAAAAATAATCGACTTGCCCGGCCAGACAGCAGTGGCGGAACAAAACGCCGCGGCCGCAGGATTCTCCGACCGCATCTCAACTTACGCAGGAAACATTTTGGCCGAAAGCACTGTTTTGCCAGCCGCTCCCGACGCGGTTTGGATGAGCCAGTTTTTGGATTGCTTTAGCCTTCATCAAGTGACAAAAATTTTAAAGAAAGTGAGCGAGGCCGCAACCGACAAAACTTTGGTTTACGTTTTGGAGCCGCTTTGGGACCAGCAGCGCTTTGAGGCGGAATCTTACGCTTTGCAAGCCACAAGCCTTTACTTTACCTGCATGGCAAACGGCAACAGCAAAATGTACCGCTACCAAGAATTGGTCGACGCGATTGAAGCGGGCGGCTTTGAGCTTAAGACCGCCCACCACAATCTTGGAAGCAACTGCTACTCGCTGCTTTTGTTCAGGAAAAAATAATGTTCGTAAGCAATGTTTGCGTTTGGGCGCCGCCAGCTGATGACCTTTCGGCTTCGCCCAAGCTTGAGTGGACACAACCGATATTTCGCCGCCGGCTTAGCCAACTAACAAAAATGACAGTCCAAGTCGCGCGCGATATTTTTGAAGGCTATGGCATTGATAAAAATACAAAAATCGTTTTTGTTTCCTTTAGGGGCGAACTTGAGCGCGAGTTTAAGGTGAACCAAACTTTAATACAAGACGACCAAATACTGCCGGCGGCTTTTTCGCTTTCGGTCTTTAACGCGGCGGCGGCGCAAGCCACAATCGCTCTTGGGCTTAAGGGCGGATACAATTGCGTTTTTCCCAGCGGCTCAAATTTTGCCGACGG
The DNA here is from genome assembly GCA_017551705.1 of Treponema sp. Lineage (GTDB taxonomy): Bacteria > Spirochaetota > Spirochaetia > Treponematales > Treponemataceae > Treponema_D. The sequence goes on along the minus strand of JAFZLA010000007.1, from coordinate 25,263 downwards.
ATTTTTGGCCGCGGCCGCTCCAGTCCTTGCGGGAACGGAAGAAAACATTGTTTTTATTTACGCCGACGAAAACGTTCCCGAATATTACAAAGAATTTTTGCAAGGCCCAAACCAGCCGCTCGCCTTTGCCGCGCTTCTTTCTTCACAAAAAAAAGGCGATGCGCTAGAATTGAACTTGGACAACATTCCGCGGACCCCGCAGGAATTCATCAATGCCTTTAAAAAATAGGAAGACTATGAGCGCAGAAAATTTGCCTCCCATAAAAAATTACCCGGCTTGGCTTTGGCGAGTCGCAAGAAAAATTTTTGTCGTCGCTTTTTTTGGAACTGGAACAATTATAATCGGAGCGATTGTTTTTCCTATTCTGCGGCTCTTTAACCACAGCAAAAACTCTTTTAAAAAAGCCGGCCACAAATTTATTTCGTTGGCGCTGGACCTTTACATTCACTTGATGTCGTGGGTTAGAATTTCCACCTACAAAATCGACGACTTAAAAACCTTGCGCCATATAAAGGGCTGCGTGATTGTGGCCAACCACCCTTCGCTCCTAGATGTAATTTACATCTTGGCTTTTGTGCGTGACGCGGACTGCATCGTAAAAGCTGGCCTCAAAAAATCTTTGGTTAGCGTGATTGTCAACAACCTTTACATTACAAACAACATCGACTTTGAGATTATGCAAAAAGATTGCGTGGAATCTTTGCATAACGGCGGAAATATAATTATTTTCCCCGAAGGAACGCGCACGCCCCGCGTCGGATCCAACCAATACAAAAAAGGCGCTGCCCGCATCGCGCTCGCGGCCGGCGCCAACGTTCAGCCCTTGCATATCGGCGGAAACGACAAGTACGGTTTGGGAAAAGGCGAATCGCTTCTTTGCGTGAACCACCAAGAGCGCTACAAATATGACTTTAAGGTTTTGCCGCAAATACAAATGTCAAAGTATCAGGGGCTCAGCGAGTCAATCGCCGCCAAGCGCCTGACCGATGACATTAGGGCCACGATAGAGAGCGTTAGCTAATTAACTTATTCAACTTCTTTACAAAGTCGGCGGGGTCTTTGATTTCGGCGCCGCCCAAAAGCAGGGCTTGGTCGAGCAAGACCGTGGCGATGTCGCCGATAAGCGTTTCGTCTTCGGTATTCTTTACCTTTTGCAAAATCGCGTGATCGGCGTTGACTTCCAAAATCGGCTTGACCATGCTGGGGCCGCCCTGGCCCATCGCTTTCATCATGCGTTCCATCTGAAGCGACGGATCGTTTTCGTCGATGACGATGCAGCAGGGGCTGTCGGTCAAGCGATTTGAAAGCTTTACATCCTTGACGCGGTCGCCCAAAGCCTTCTTGAGTTTTTCTACGACGGGCTTAAAGTCCTTTTCTTTCTTTTCGGCTTCGGCCTTGTCAACGCCAAGCTCTTCGTCGCTTCCGGCGCGGTTGACGGCCTTAAGCTCAAAGTCCTTGTATTTTCCGTAGCCCGGAATTACGATTTCGTCGATGTCGCCGTCCAAAATCAAAACTTCAAAGCCCTTCTTGGCGTAGGCTTCCAAAAGCGGGCTCTTGCGCAAGTTGTCCTCGTCGCCGCCAGTGATGTAGTAAATTGCCTTTTGGTCGGGCTTCATGCGCTGGACGTAATCGGCAAAGCTTGTCCAATTGTCGTCGCCGGTTCCGCTTGGGTCGGTTGACTTAAAGCGGATGATTTCGGCAATCTCGTCGCGGTTAGCGTAGTCGCCGTACAAGCCTTCCTTCATCGGGCGGTTGTAGTTCTTTACGAACTTATTCCATTTTTCAATCGCCTTCTTTTCGTCGTCGGTCGGCTTTTCGCTCTTGCGCGCCTTGTCAGCCGCCTCGCCCATCGCCTTAAACTCTCCGAGCAATTTTTTTACCGAAGCGGTTTTTATCGTTTCCAAAATTCTGTTTTGCTGCAAGATTTCGCGGCTTACGTTGAGCGGAAGGTCTTCGCTGTCGATGATTCCGCGGACAAAGCGCAAGTAGGCCGGAAGCAATTCGCGGTCGTCGTCTGTGATAAAGACGCGCTTTACGTAAAGCTTTACGCCGCTTTTGTAGTCGGCCTGGTACATGTCAAAGGGAGCGGTTTGCGGAACAAAGAAAAGCGTCGTGTATTCCTGCGTTCCCTCGGCATGGGTGTGAACGTAGTGCAGCGGGTCTTGGCCGTCGTGTCCGATTGTCTGGTAAAAGTCGTTGTAATCTTTTTCCTTCAATTCAGATTTTGAACGCTTCCACAAGGCGCTGGCGGAGTTGACTTGGTCAACTTTGTTTTCGCTGGAAGTTACCTTTCCCTTGTCGTCGTATTTGTTCTGGACGTAATGCAAGTAAATGGGGAAGGCGATGTGGTCGCTGTAGCGCTTGATGAGTTCCTCAATCTTCCAGCGGGTCGCGTAATCTTTGCTTTCGTCGTTGAGGCGCATTTCGATGGCCGAGCCGGTTTTGTCGGCGTTGTCAAATCCGTACTTTTTTGCCGCGTCGCTGTCCGCCGCTACTTCTTCGATGTCGTAGGCATTGGTGCCGTCGCTTGACCACTTGTAAATCTTTTTGCTTTGATCGCCGGCTCGGCGAGTATAAACAACGATTTCCTTGGCGGCCATAAACGCAGAATAAAATCCTACGCCAAACTGGCCGATGAGCGCCGAGTCCTTGGCCGCGTCGGTAGAAAGTTTTTCCAAAAAGGCCTTGGTTCCCGAGCGGGCGATCGTTCCCAAGTTGTTGGTAAGGTCGTCGCTGTTCATACCGATTCCGGTATCCTGCACGGTAAGAACAGCCTCTTTTTCGTCAAAGGTGATGTCGATGCGGGGGTCAAATTTTATTTGCTTGTAAGCGTCGTCGCTCACGGTAAGGTACTTGAGTTTGTCCAAGGCGTCGCTTGCGTTGGAAACAATCTCGCGCAAAAAGATGTCCTTGTTGGAATACATTGAATGGATGATGAGCTTTAAAAGCTGGTTCACTTCGGTTTGGAACTGATACTTTGCCATTTTATGCCTCGATAAATTTATAGAGTATAATTTTAAAAATAATAAAATTTGGGGGAATCGTCAAGAAACGCCGCGCTTTTTAGGCTTAGTTGCAGTTACCTGTTCAGTTCGTAAAGGATTACGCTGGCGGCTTGGGCCACGTTGAGGCTTTCGACAGGGGCCACGTGGCCGTTAAAGCGGGAATTGGCGGGAATTACGATAAGCTCGTCGCAGGCGCTCTTGACCGCGTCGCTAATTCCGTGCTCCTCGTTGCCCAAAATGATTATGGCGGGCTTGGAGCCGCAAACCAATTGCAGCTTTGAAAGCGGCGTTTTTGCGTCGACGGCAGTTCCCACGCGGACCATGCGGCCTTTTACGGCTTCCAAAAGGGCCGGAATTGACTTTATCGAATAGACGTTGACAAATTCCATTCCGCCCTCGGCAACTCGGTAGCTGCTTGTAGTGATGGAGCTTTGCGCCTCGTCTTCGGGAATCACGATGTTTTTCATTCCAAAAAAGGCCGCGCTGCGAACGATGGCGCCAAGGTTGTTGGCGTTTCCCACACGGTCAAGCAAAAGCGCGCTTTGGTTTTTGGCCACCCATTCGTCAACGATGTCGGTGTTAAGGCGGACAATTTGCGGCGCCTCAATCATGGCAACGACGCCCTGATGGTGGACGGTTCCGCTAAGCTTTTCCAATTCGATTGGGTCTTTTACTTGGTTGTAGGGAGCCTTGCGCGCGGCAAGCTTTTTGCACAAACCGCCAAAAAGAGGCGCCTTCTCCGCCGTAAAATAAAGGCGGGTGATGCGTTCGGGATTTTTCTTTTCCAAAGATTTGACCGCGGCAAAACCGCAGACGGCAAGTTCGTTATTCAGCTTGTTCTTCATTGTTCTGGCTTTCCGCAGATTTTTTGGCTTTCTTTTCTTTTTTGGGCTTAGCTTTTTCTTCCGGAACGTCGGGAGCCACTTCCACTATGTCGTTGAACATAGAGTCAAGGTACTCCTTTATAAGAAGCTCAAGACAGTTGGGGTCTTGCGGATCCTTTGACTGCGTCGCCCTTACAGACGATTTTGCCAAAAGGTTAAAGTCCTTGTCGTAAAGATAAATTACAGCCTTAACCTTTTCGGGAACGTCGTCCAAATTTTTGTCCTTCCAGCAAGTCACTTGGAAGGTCCATACATAGTCATAACCGACAACCTCTTCCTTGGGAACAAATTCGGCAAGCTTGACCTTGCAGTCAAATGAGTATTCGTCAAGGCCCGCGCAAAACGCGTTTCCAAATTTTTGGGTGTCGTTAAAATTGCGGTTTACGCAAACAACTGATTTGGTTGATTTTCTTAAAGGAAGTGAAATGAACGGCTTTGTCGAAAACGAAGTCGGTTTTGTTTCCGAAAAAGCGCCGGGCGCGGCCAAAAGACAAATAAAGAACGCAGTGATTGAAGCAAACGCTTTTTTCATCATTTTAGCCGCCCCGCAACGCCAATTAGTCTTTGGCGCGCTCAACGAACGAACCGTCGCGTGTGTCGATAACGATGCGGTCGTTTGTGTCGCAATAAAGAGGAACCTTTACTTCGGCGCCTGTGTCCAAAGTGGCGGGCTTAAGAGACTTGCCAGAAGTGTCGCCCTTGATTCCAGGCTCGCAGTATGTGATCACGCGGGTGATGTTGATCGGGAGCTTGATGCCCACGGCCTTTTCGTTGTAGTAAGTGATCTTAACTTCGATGTCTTCGTCATCGGGAGAAATATAGCCGGCATAGTCGCCCAAGTCTTCCTTTGTGAGCGGAATGTCGTCGTATGTTTCCTGGTCCATAAAGTGGTAGTCGTCGCCGTCAATGTAAGAAAGCTTTACAACCTTTTCTACAAGGTCAACTTCCTCAAATTTTTCGCCAGCGTCAAGTCCCAAATCCTGAGTCGCGCCTGTAACGATGTTCTTTACGCGGAGCTTTGTTACCATGCCCGCGCGGCCGCCTTTTTGGCCCAACATTCTCTGAACGATGAACGGCGAATTCTCATACATGAACGCCGAACCTACTCTAATCTCGTTTGTAGTAATCATATTCTTTTCCTCAAACTTTTAAAGTGTTCTATTATTTTAGCGAAAATAGAAAAAAAATTCAAGCGGGCGGCCGCGGGTGGATAGTTGGTTCGCCAAACAATCCGCGGTTACGCGTTCAACAAGCCTTTTGCCTTGTCAAATTCAATAGGCTTGCCCCAAATAAAGCCTTGAATAAAGTCGCTCTTGTTGTCCTTCAAAAGCTGCAGCTGGCCTTCGCTTTCTACGCCCTCGCAAATGACTTCGCAGCCCATTAGGTGGCCCATATAAATGACCGCGTTTATAAACTGCTGGCTCTTTTGGTTGCTTTCGATGTCGTCAACCAAGCTCTTGTCGAGCTTGAGAAGGTTTATAGGAAGCTTTTCCAAATAAGAAAGCGAAGAATATCCCGTTCCAAAGTCGTCAAGCGCGACCTGCACTCCCATTTGGCGCAAGGCCTTGATATTCTCTATCGTTTGGTCAAAAGATTGCAGCAAGCTGTATTCCGTTATTTCGATTTCCAAATTCTTTGCTGGGAATCCAGTGGCTTCCAACGCTTCCTTAATTTCGCTAACAAAAAGATTGCTTTCCATATTTTTGGAAGAAGCGTTGATGGAAATAATCAAATCCGTTCCTTTAACAAAAGGAGCGAACGTCTTAAGCGCGTTGTTTAAAACCCAATTGGTTATTTCCAAAATCAAATCGCTCTTTTCGGCGGCGGGAATGAATTCTGCCGGCGAAAGATTGTTTCCTTGGCCGTCCCGCAAGCGCAAAAGAGTTTCAAAGCCGCGCAATTTTTTGTCTTGAGTGGAAAATTGCGGTTGAAAAACCAAATAAAACCAATTGTCGCTCAAGGCATTTTTTATGATTTTTTCAACTTCCAGCTGGCGATTGAGCTTTTCTTCCATTTGCGGCTCGTAAAAAACAATGCGGTGTTTTTTGGACATCGAAGCGTGATACATCGCTATGTCGGAATACTTTACCAAGGTTTCGGCGTCGCTTGCGTCTTCCGGGCATTTTGCAATTCCTGCGTAGGGCGAAAGGAAGCAGTCTATTTCGGCCTCGCCTTTTTTAATCGCAATCTTGTCGCTTATGGTGTGGAGCGCTTCCCCGGCAACCTGCCTGGCGTCGCAGTCTCCGTCAAGAACAATCATAAAGCTTGAACGGTCCACGCAGCCCGCGACACCGTGACCCTTTATAATGTTGCCTATTCGATTGGTCACAATTCCGCGCAACTCGTCGCCAAAGTCAAAGCCGTAGTTGTCGTTGAGGAACTTGAAGTTTTCAAGCTCAATGTAAATTACCGAAAAAGACTCTTTGTTGTAAATTTTATTCTTTAGAGCAAGAATCAAGCCGCGGGCGTTATGCAGGCCGGTGACATGGTCGGCCACCATTTGCTTGTCCAATTGTTCAACCTGATAGCTAAAAAGCGTGGCTATCAAAGCGAACATAAGAATCATGAAAAATCCTGGCAACGCCATCAAGGGCCTTTTTGCAAGAATTAGGAATACAATGGCTCGCAACAATAGGAACATAGAGACGCCAAGACAAAGCCAGCTTAAGTGGCGGCCCCGCCTTGCGTTTACTTTAATCATCAAAAAGGCCGCAAAAAACTGGAAGCAAACGACAATGCCGTTGTATATCGCCAACTGCCTGTTCTTGCCAAGAATGGTTGTTAGATACTGCAGAAGAAAATAAATCACGCACAAAACGACAAGTTTTGCGGTTTCTATCGCGTGAGACTTGAAAAATGTTTTCGAATTCTTCACGAGTATAATTCTAGCGCTAAATTCCCATAAACGCAAATTTTTTTAAAGAAAAAATGCCATTTTACCCTATTTTGTCTTATGGATAGAACAAAAGTATATTGATTTTGTCTTGTGGACAGAACGGATTTATGCCAATATTGTCTTGACAATAGAACAAAAATGGCCTATAATTGTCTTGTCTATAAGACAAAATCGCCTATGAACAAAGACTTAATGCGGCAAATAATGGCCGACCATAAGACAATGTACCTCAACCGCGCCTTGGTTTGCAGAGACTTTCCGCTGGAAACCGCCGTCAATTATTGCTTTGTGGGAATCCGACGAGCTGGAAAATCTTATTTGATTTACCAGCAGATACAAAACCTGCTTGAAAACGACGTTACTCTAAACCAAATTGTGTACATAAATTTTGAGGATGAGCGCCTTTTGGAAATTTCCGCGCAAGAATTGAACATGATTTTGGAAATTGGCCTTGAATATGCCGGCGAAGGAAAATTGCCTTATCTATTTTTTGACGAAATCCAAAACGTCCCCGGCTGGGAAAAATTTGCCCGCCGCGTGGCCGACATGAAATATCGCGTCAGCATCACAGGCAGCAACAGCAAAATGCTAAGCAGAGAAATCGCCTCCACGCTGGGCGGCCGCTTTATGATTGTCCAAGTTTTTCCGTATTCTTTTGCGGAATACTTAACTGCCAACGGCAAAGAAGACATTGCGGCGGCGGCTGGCGGAACGCTGTCCACCCCGCAAACGGCGGAGCTTTCTAGCTTGTACGACCAATACGTTAAATTTGGCGCCTTTCCGGAATTGGTGGAAATCAAAAACAAGCGGGACTATTTGAACAGCGTTTACCAAACGATTTACCTTGGCGACGTAATCGCGCGCAACAAAATAACCAACGAGTTCGCCGTCCGCCTGATTCTAAAAAAAATCGCAGAGGCCGTAATGAACCCGCTTTCGTTCAGCCGCCTTTGCAACATTCTCAAAAGCGCGGGCGCGGCCATCGGAAAGCAAACGGTAATCAATTATGTTGGCCACATGATTGACTCGTATATGATTTTTGCAGTCCAAAACTACGCCGCAAAATTAGTGGACAAAGAATCGTCGCCCAAATATTATTTTATGGACACCGGCCTTTTGGGCCTTGCGCTTGTCAATCCAGACTGCGCCCAGCTGGAAAACCTTTTGGCCATAGAGCTTTTGCGGCGTTACGGCAAAGAAGAAGTTTTTTACTTTGAAAGAAATGTCGAAATCGACTTTTACATTCCGTCCAAAAAATTGGCAATCCAAGCCTCCTACAGCGTTTTGGACAACCCCGACACCCTAAAGCGCGAATGCTCCGCCTTTGCCAAGCTGCGCAAGTTTTTGCCCGATGCCCGCTGCTTCATCGTGACCAACAGCGAAGAGGCAACGCTCGCCCAAGACGGCTACGACATTCAAGTTGTCCCGATGAGAAAATTTTTGCTGGAGAAATAAAAAAAATGCCGCATTCCGCAAAACAAGAATTGTCGCAATTGATTGAAGGCCTGTCGCAAGCCGACGCCGCGCGCGTGTTGAAGTACGCAAAGTCGCTTGCAAGCGGCACGAATCCCTGCGGGCAATCTCCTGCCCATGCGGCTTCCGCTGCGGCCAAGGCTTCCTCCAGCAAAAAAACGCCCCGCAAGGCCGATATCTTGGCGCGCTTGCAAAAAATGCGCGAGGCGGCTCAAACCAATCCCGAAAAATGGACGGTGGACGCGATGGCGGAAAGCTTTGGACTTACCCGCAGCCGCTTTTCTGTGCTTTACAAGCAAACTTTTGGAGTGGCGCCGGACAAAGAAAAACACGCCTTTTTAAATCAAAAGGCGCGTTCGCTTCTTTCTACTACTGATAAAACTGTCCAGCAAATCGCGGCTGAATGCGGCTACAACGAATGCGAAAACTTCATCCGCGCCTTCCGCAAAAGCAACGGCATGTCGCCGCTGCAATACAGAAAACAGTCGATGCTCTTTTAGCGCTTGTTCTTGCGCGAAAGAACCACGCTCTGAATTACCAAGAACAAACAAATCATAAAGGCAACTGTGATGTTGGTCCACCAGGCGTCGTCCAAGCCCAAAGAAGAAACGATGTTCTTGATTGTGGCCAATGACATTACGCCAAAGAAAGTTCCGATGATGTTGCCTACGCCGCCGGTAAGCATCGTTCCGCCGATGATAGAAGATGCGATGGCGTTCATTTCGGCGCCGTCGGCGTGCGATGGCGATCCTGAGCCAACGTGCAAGAAGTAGACAAAGCCTCCAATCGCGGCGAGCATCGAGCAAATAAAGTGGGCCAAGAATTTTGTCTGCTTTACGTTGATTCCAAGCATGTTGGCGCTTTGCTGGTTTCCGCCAACCGCGTAAAAGTTGCGGCCAAGCTTGGTCCAGCGCAAAACGACAAAGAGCAAAAGCACGACGACGATTGCCACAACCGCGCCAATTTCCACATACGCGGGAATCCACTTGCCCAGTTTGTTGACAGAGCCTACGCCCGGAACGTAAATGCGGGTCTCGACCAATTTGACAAAGGCCTCGTTCTCTACGTTGAACTGCGTTGAGTTTACAATTGTTGTCATTCCCTTGGCAAAGAACAATCCTGCAAGAGTGACGATGAAGGGCTGGATGTCCAAGTATGCCACCAAGTATCCTTGCACAAAGCCAAAGCAGGCGCCTATTATCAATGCCCACATTATCGCGGTGGCCACGCTTCCGCCCTTAAAGTCCAAGTGAACGGCGCAAGTCATGCAGATGAGCGCGGTCAAAGTTCCTACCGAAATGTCGATGCCGCCTGTAATCATTACAAGGCTCAGGCCGCACGAAAGAATGACCAGCGCGGCGTTTTCGTTGAGCATGTTAAAAAGCGTTTGGGGCTTTTTAAATCCGGAGCCCAAGAAAATAATCGCGCACAAATACATCAAGATGAACACAACAAAAGTGATGACCAACAAAAGGTTTGTGTCGCTAAGCGGCTTGCGTTTTTTAATCAAGCTTTCCATATTAGTTGCCTCCCTGAGCTGCGGCCAATTCTTTTTTAGCCTTGAATTTTTTAGAAAGCGAAGCGAGTTTTTCGCGAACTGTAGGAGCGCTCAACACAACCAAAATGATTACGACGATGGCCTTGTAAGCGGGGAGCGCCGTTGAGGCGACGTCGAACTTGAACAAGGTTGTTGTCAAGAACTGGATTACATAGGCGCCCAAAATAGAAGCCCACATGTTGAACTTTCCGCCGCTAAGAACGTTTCCGCCCAAGGCGACGGCAAGAATCGCGTCCATCTCTATGTCCTTTGCGATAACCGAATAGTTGATTGTCGAGATGCGGCTTACTTTGATAAAGCCGGCCACCGCGACGCAAAGGCCCATGATTACGTAAGTGATAAACTTGATCAATTGCGGGTCAACGCCGTTCAATCTTGTGGAATTGGCGTTGATTCCTACAGCCTGTGAATACAAACCCAAGTTGGTGAACTTAAGCACGAGCATTATTATCGCCACGCAAATTATCGCGATGAATACCGGAGTCGGAATCGGAATGCCGGGAATGTAGTTTCCAAAATATCCGAACACCGGCTCGTTGACAATCGGAAGCGTGTTGTTGTTGATCCAGGCGCCGATAGAGCGGCCCGCCGTGAACAAAATCAAGGTGGCTACCATCGGCTGAATCTTAAAGTAAGCCACCAACATTCCGTTAAAGGCTCCAAAGAGCATCGACACTACGCAAGCGATCAAGAACGCCACGATGATCGGCGCCTGCATGGTCTCGGGGCGCGGGTCGTCGCCGCACAAAACACGCAAAACAACGCTGCCCGCAATCGCAATCACAGCGCCAACCGAGATATCTTGTCCGCCTGACGCCGCAGTTACCAACGTCATTCCTATAGCCAAAATCGCAAGCTCGGACGCGTTGTCCAAAATTGTAATCAGGTAGCCAGACAATACAGGCTCGCCCAAACTGTTTTGGCCAAGGCTGATTTTAAAGAACGAAGGGTCGGCGATAAGGTTGAACAAAATCAAAAACAAAAGCGTCGCGACCGGGATAAAAATCTGGTTCCTAAAAAGGCCCAAAATTATTTCTTTTTTTGTTTTTGCAGAACTCATTTGCTTCCTCCCGCAATCGTAGTCATAATTTTTCCTTGCGTCAAATCGCCGCCGGTAAGCTCGCCGACTTGGTTAAAGTCGCGCATTACCACAAGGCGGGTGCAAGTGCGGAGCATTTCGTCTATTTCGGAAGAGATGAACGTTACGCTCTTTCCTTCCTTTGCAAGCTTGAGAACCAATTCCTGAATTTCGGTTTTGGTTCCGATGTCGATTCCGCGAGTCGGCTCGTCCAAAATCAAGTACTGGGGGTTTGACAAAAGCGCGCGGGCAAGCAAAACCTTTTGCTGGTTTCCGCCCGAGAGCGACTTGATTGGCGTGTCGGCGCTGGCTGTCTTGATGTCCAAGAGCTTGATGTATTCCTCCGCGAACTTTTGCGCCTGGGCTTTGCTGAAGGGCTTGAAAAATCCTTTCATAACTTGCAGCGCGAATATGATGTTGTCGCGGACGCTTAGGTCTCCTATGATTCCGTCGTGCTTGCGGTCTTCCGAAAGATAGCTGATGCCTTGCTTCATCGCGTCGCGAGGCTTGTTGATTTTTACGCTCTTTCCGTTGACCTTGACCTTGCCGCTAGTGACGCGGTCGGCGCCGTAAACAGCGCGAACGCTGTAGCTGCGGCCGCTTCCAAGCAAGCCTGCAAAGCCGTTGACCTCGCCCTTGTAAATGGCAAAGTTGAAGGGCTTGATGCCGGTGGCCGCGGACAAGTTCTCCGCTTGGTAAACTGGTTCTTCGTTGACGGCATGGCTAAAGGCGGCGGGGCGTTGGACAGCGCTAAGGCCGTCAAGCGCCTTTCCGAGCATTTTTGAGACAAGCTCGACTTTTGGCAAGTCGGCAATCGCGTACTCGCCAACAAGCTGGCCGTCGCGCATTACCGTGATTCTGTCGCAAACTTCGTAAACCTGGTCCAAAAAGTGGGTGACAAAAATAATGCCTACGCCCTTGGCCTTGAGACCGCGCATCAACTTGAAAAGCTTTTGAACTTCTTTTTCGTCGAGCGAAGACGTCGGCTCGTCAAGAATCAAAATCTTGCATTCCATGTCGACGGCGCGCGCTATGGCGACCATTTGCTGGACCGCGATCGAGTAGCTCGAAAGCTGGGCCGTCGGTTCCGCCGGAATCTCAAGCTCGTTCAAAATTTTGGCCGCGCCTTCGTTCATTTTTTTCCAATCAACTAAAGCGCCTTTTGTTCGGCCGATATATAAGTTTTCCGCAACAGTCAAATTGTTGCAGAGAGTGATTTCTTGGTAAACTGTGCTGATGCCTACGTTTTGGGCATCCTGCGGGGAACGGATGTTAATCGCCTTGTCAAAGCCTTTGACAAAAACCGTTCCTTCGTCTTTTGTGTAAACGCCGGTCAATACTTTAATAAGCGTTGACTTTCCGGCTCCGTTCTCGCCCATCAATGCGTGAATTTCGCCCTGCCTCAAAGTGAAGTCGATGTTCTGCAGAGCCTTTACGCCCGGAAAGCTTTTGTAAATTCCGCGCATTTCCAATACTGAATTTTCCTGCATGGATTATTCCTTAAAAATTTTTAGAAAAAAAAGGGGCTGTCCGGACCGGGCAGCCCCTAAATCTAACCTAAATTAGATGCCGTACTTGTCAACGTCAGCCTTTGTGATTTTGGCGGCGTCGAATCCCTTTTCAACCATGATGACAGTCTTTTGGGCGGGCTTTTTGCCAGCCTGTTCGTCCTGGATGATCTTGTGGATGTAAGAAGCCTGGAAGGGGTTGCACTGGCCGTCATAGTTCCAGTTCTTCTTGAGCAATTCTTCCAAAGCCCACTTGTTGCAGTCAAAGCCCATGATGATGACATCTTTGCCAACTCCGTGGCTGATGTTGGCCTTGTCCAAAGCGGCAACAGCTCCCTTGGCCATATCGTCGTTCTCGGCGTAGATTACGTTGAACTTCTTTCCAGAGTCGATTACAGCCTGAACAATCTGCTGGGCTGTTTCGGCGTTCCAAGAAGCTGTCTGCTGCTTGACGATGTTCCAGTTCTTTTCGGCCTTAACTTTGGCGTCCAAGGCTCCTGAGCGTCCGATCTGAGCGGCTGAGCCCATAACGCCCTGAATGTGGATTACATTGTAAACGGGGAGCTTCTGGCTGGCGAGCCAGTCAACGGCTGTCTTTCCTTCCTGAGCCATGTCAGAAACGATTGAAGCTTCGTAGAGGCTTGAAGGAGCGTCGATTGTGCGGTCGAACAAAACTACGCGAACGCCGGCGTCCTGAGCGTCTTTAAGAACGTTGTTCCAGCCAGATGTTCCAGCGGCGCTGATGAGCAAGTAGTCAACTTCGTCCTGGATGAATTTCTTGGCGGCGGCAATCTGCTCGTCGTTCTTGAGGCTGTAGAAGAATTTGGCGTCATAGCCGTTCTTCTTTGTGAATGTGGCTTTCATGTCGCGGTCATTGGCCGTGCGATAGCCTGATTCGTTGGGGTCATTGTTGATGATTCCAACTTTGATTGTTTTGGGTTTGGCCGCAAAAAGCGAAGCTGCCAACAAGGCTACGGCCGCTGTCAAAAATACCTTCTTCATAATTTTCTCCTGTGTTTTTGAAGATTTGCGGTATCGATACCGCAACTATTATTATTAAGCCATTCTTCCAAAAAAGATATAGTCATTTTGTTTTATTTCAGGGGTTTTTCTATCATTTTGCGCTAAAAATGCCAGTTAAAGAGACGCGGCCAGGCTCAATCAAAATAAGCGCGCTCGTCGGCCAAAAGAGTGTCGGAAAAAGTGTGGCCGCTCATATTGTAGCGGGCGGAATTTCCGCCTTTTAGGAACATTTGCATTTTGGTCGCGGCTGCCGTTCCGCCGGAACAAATTCCTTCCACGACAATCTTTTCCAACGCCATTTGGACCGACTGGTCCTTGGGGAACATTTCTATCCGCCAAGACTCTTTGTCCGACCAAAACTGCAGGTCGGCCGCGCTTTGGGCCGCCATCAAATCGCCGTTCCAAAGGGAGCTGGTCAGCAAGGCCATTTGCTTGTAAACAGGATTTTTGCCCGCGTCAACTTTTACGCGCTTTCCGCTGGCGGACTCCGTCAAGGTAAAATCTTTGGCAACCACTTGAACAGTTCTGACGGGCTTGGCGGTTTTCCAAATAATTCCATAGTCTGAGGCGATGACAAAGCCGCCGCTGGACTTGAGGGCCTTTCCGCCCTTAGCCGCGCGTTCAAGCTCGAACTGGCCGCGAGTGACCTTGTTCTTGGACAAACGTTCCGCCACATCCTCCAAAGAAAGCTGGCCGGAAGCTGGCGACGCAAAAAGAGAAAGGCTCGCGTCAAACGCAAAAAATGCCAGAGTAAACAAAAAAGCGGCGGCGGTTTTTTGTCTTGCAAAAACTTCTTTTACTGCCATAAAGTCTCCGCCTAAAACGTTCCCCGCGCCAAAATGGCCTCGACCTTGTCGGTCAATTCTTTTGGGCAGACAAAGCAAGTTTCGCCCTTGGGCATCTTTACGGCCATTTGGGTTGTCTCGGCCTTGGTAACAAGCGCGCCGTCGGGATCCAAAATTTCGTACTTGATTTTTATGCGGTTCTCCCACTCCAGCAAAGTGGCGCGGACTGTCGCTGTCTGTCCAAACATCAATGAGCGGATGTATTTTACGTTGAGCGTGGTTATCGGGAAAACATAATTTGTGGCGCGCATTTGGTTGTAGCCGTATCCAATTTTGTCCAGCAAGTCGCAGCGGGCCACTTCCAAAAATTTTATGTAGTTGGCGTGGTAGACGACATCCATGCTGTCAACGTCGTAAAATTCCACGCGGACTTTTGATTCACAACTAATTTGCATTTTGCTCTCCATTTGGAAACATCCAAAAATCAAAAAAGTTATACCATTGGTATGGATATTTTTGAACAAAGCTTTCCAACGTTTTTGCGTATTCGGCGCACAAAGCGTTCATGCGGCTTTCGCGGCCCTTTCGCTCTCCGCCAACCTGGCTCTTGGCCTTGATGACATACATTTCGCAATCCCTGCGCATGATGATGTTTCCCCGCCTAAAACCCCAGACAAAATAAGTTGGAGCGCCCACCAAGTCGGCCAAAAAGTAAACGCCGTAAGAAAACGGAGCGGGCCTTCCCAAAAAGCTTTGCGTCAAAACGCGCTCGTTTCTGTTTTTGCTCAAACGGTCGCCGGCGCATACGACAAGGCCGCCTTGATTTATGGTGTCCATGATGCGCTCGATTGTGGCCGGCGTTATGTTGTTAACGTCTATCGTGTTCAAGGTAAAATTTTTGTTCATTCCGTTCATAGCCTTGGAAAAATTTGAAGAAACGTCGCGGTCTGACAAAACGGCTATGGGTATTTTTTTTTGTATTCCGATTTCGTTTTTGTTTGCAAGCGAGCGCAAGAGTTCCGCGTCGCCCAAGTGCGAAATTATTATAAAGGCGCCCTTGCCTTGGTTCAATTGATTTATCAACTCGCCCGCGTCGTCGTCGTTAAAGTGAATGTTTCCAAACGGAATTGGATTTGTCCAGCAGTCAATTTTTTCGACAATGGTTACGGCAAACGTTGTCACTTGCCGCAGGGGTTTTATTGTTTTAAATGAAGGGTTGAATTCTCTTAAAATTTTTTGGTAGCGGATGCTTTCGCGGCGGCTGCGTTTGTCAAAAATAAAAAACCAAAGCGCCACGCAATAAGTCAAAAAGTTTACAAACCAACGAGGAAAATGTTTTAAGCACCAAAAGGTCAAACGGTAGGGCCTGGTCGAAGTCGACGCTTCCTTTTCGCCGAACCATTCTTTTCCCGCCTTAACTTTTTTCATTTTGCTTCTTTCGCTTTATCTGCCGCGCCTTTAGCCAAGGATAGCGCAGCCACATTCCAATTGTAAGCCGCGCGAAAGTGAACGAAATGTGAATGTTGTCTCGCACAACTCTAAAGTTGGACTTGCCTCCAACCGGATACGTAACGCGAACATTTTTGTAAATCACAGGAACGTCCGCCCAAATCATCCTGACCAAAATTTCGGCGTCAAAACCCATGTGGCTGTCAATCCACGCGCGGCGGCATATTTTATAAAAGGGCTCGACAGGATAAATTCTGTAGCCGCACATTCCGTCGGGAATTTGTCCCTTGCTTAGCGCAGTGTATTCTGTCCAAGCGTTGCTGACTTTTTTTGCCTTGGCGCGCGCGGGCGGAAGCGACGAATCAAATTCTGGGACGCCGCAAATCAAAGCGTCCGGGTTGGCTTTTGACGCTTCCAAAAAATCTTTGCAAGTGGCTTGCGTGTCGTGCTGGCCGTCCGCGTCTATTTGGAACAAATGCGTGATTCCCATTTGATGGGCTTGCTTTATGGCGCGGCAAACGGACCATCCTTTTCCGCGGTTGCGCTTGTTTTCGATTACGGTGATGTCTTGATATTTGCGCGCGACGGCTTGGATGTAATTTTTGTTTTCTTGGTCGTTTCCGTCGTCAACAACAATTATGGGAAGCTTGTATTGCGCCAACGCCGAAACAACATTTTCCAGCGTGTCTCCGTGATTGTAAACCGGGATTACAAAGCCTTGCCGCATCGACTGTCATTCTCCAAGAGCGAACGTTCCGCTGGAAAAAGTTTTGCTTTCATCGCTGGTCGTAAACTTGTAGGCGTAAGAATTTTTTTCGGAATTGTATTTTACGTTCAAACGGACTGTGTAGCCAGGAAAAATCGGGGCGCCGAATTTTGTTCTTTTTGTGGCGACGGCAAATCCGTGGTTTCCAAAATATTTTTTTGCAAAGTGCATCATAAGGTCTATTTGAGCCACGGCGGGAAGCAAATGAATCTCGGGAAAGTGTCCGTCAAAAAAATCGCATTCTTCGGTAACAGTAAACTCAAGGACAAAACTGTCGTCTGTCTTGCTTATCAACGTCTCTGGGGCGATTTTATGGTCTTCTAAATACATTCCGCAATTATAACGTTTTGCAACGGAAAATTCAAGCAAGAAGCGGCTTAGCGTTCACGGCGGCGGTCGGAATAGCCCCTGACAGTCAGCTGGCTGGAAACTCGGCGCAAAATTTCGTCCGTAATTTCTTGGTAAGAACTTTGTATGACTTTTTTGACCGAGTCGTTTATGGCCAGCTTGAGTTCCTTGTCGACGGAAAAGTTCAAGTCGGGCTCGTTGTATATTTCGGCTGGTTTTTTGTGGAAAATATTGCAAAGGCTGGCAAGTATTTCGTCGCTGATGCCGGTCTTTCCGCCTTCTATGTTCGCGATGTGTGATGTTGAAAAGCCCAATTTTTCGGCAAGAGTTTCTTGTGTGTAGCCCGCTTCCTCCCTAAAGGCGCGAATGTTTTTGGCTACGGCTTTTCTTATACTCTGGATGTTAGTCATAGCGCTAAGGTAAAACATCAATTCAAATTTTAGAATAGAGTTTAAGCCTAAGCGCTATGACTATTATAAAAGGTGGTTGTTAAAAGATTGCCGGGTCAAGCCCGGCAATGACATCATATTCGCTTAAAAATAAGCGACGTGTTCACTCCGCCAAAGGCAAAGTTGTTTGACATTACGATGTCGGTTTGAATTTCGCGGCCGCTTCCCATGATGTAGTCAAGCTTTCCGCATTCGGGGTCGAGGTTCTCCGGCGTCAAGTTGAGCGTGGGGTGGAACCAGCCGTCGCGCATCATGTTGATGGCTACCCAAGCCTCAAGCGTTCCGCAGGCGCCGAGCGTGTGGCCGGTGTAGCTCTTTGTTGAGCTGATTGGAACGGCGCGCTTGAACACGCCTTCTGTGGCTGTCGTTTCGGCGACGTCTCCGTGGCCTGTGGCGGTTCCGTGCGCGTTGACGTAACCGATTTGGTCGGCGCTGATTCCCGCGTCCTCAATGGCGAGCGCGATGGCTTTTCCCATTGTGTCGGGGTTGGGAGTCGTGATGTGGTTTCCGTCTTGGTTGGTGCCAAAGCCGATGATCTCGGCGTAAATTTTCGCGCCGCGCGCCTTGGCGTGCTCGTACTCTTCCAAGATTAAAGTTCCGGCGCCTTCTCCGATAACCAAGCCGTCGCGGTCCTTGCTAAAGGGGCTGGGGCTTGTCTTGGGCGCGTCGTTCTTTACGCTGGCGGCAAAGAGGGTGTCAAAAATGTCCGAGTCGGCGGCGCTCAATTCTTCGGCTCCGCCCGCCACCATCATGTCTTGGAAGCCGTAGGCGATTTGTTCGTAAGAGTAGCCGATTGACTGGCTGCCCGAAGTGCAGGCCGTGTTGGTCGTGATGATGCGGCCGCGAATCTGGAAGTAAACGCTAAGGTTGGACGCGGCTGTTTGCGGCATCGCGCGGACGTATGTCGTGGCGTTCATTCTTGAGCAGTCGTCGTGCTCCAGCATGTGGCAGAACTCCATGTTGGCGTCCATGCTTCCCATGCAGGAACCGTATGAGATTCCCGTGCGGCCGTTGTGAATTTCTTCGGCGACGTTTCCGTCAGCGTCAACAAAGCCCGCCATGCGGAGGGCGTCGTCCGTGGCTTGCAAAGCCAAGCGCGAAACGCGGCCCATCGAGCGGGTCTTCTTGCGGTCGTATTTTCTCAATTCCTTTGTGTAGGGGGCGGCCAAGCGCGTGTTCATTCCGACGCCGTAGCGGTCCCAGTCATCCATGCGGACGACGCAGTTTTGCAAGCCCTTGAGCGTTGTCAAAATTTCGGGCCAAGTGTCGCCGAGCGACGAGCAAATTCCCGCTCCTGTGATTACAACTCTTCTTTTATTCATATTAAATGATTCCTCCATTAACATTTATAACTTGTCTTGTGATGTACGACGCTCCCTCAGAAAGAAGGAAGACGGCCGCGCTCGCTATTTCCTCCGGCTTTCCGGCGCGCTGCATTGGGATTGTTGGCAAAATCATATCCAGCGGCGCGTCTTTAATCATCTCGGTTTCGATGACGCCGGGCGCGATGCAGTTGACGGTAATCTTGCGCTTGGCCAATTCAACGGCCAGCGCTTTTGTGGCGCCGATGATTCCGGCCTTGGAAGCGCTGTAGTTTACTTGGCCACGGTTTCCCATTACGCCGCTGACTGACGCAATTGTAACGATGCGGCCTTTCTTTTGGCGGCACATCGGCATTACAAGCGGCTGGATTACGTTGTAAAAACCGTCAAGGTTTGTGTGAATCACTTCGTCCCAGCTTTGGGCGCTCATTCCAGGGAAGGCCGCGTCGCGGCAAATGCCGGCGTTCTGCACGATTCCCCAAAGGGCGCCGTTGGCTTCGGTCCAGGCAGTAAGCTTGGCCTCGCAGTCGGCGCGGTCACTAAGGTTGAACTGAATCAATTCGGCCTGGCCGCCCGCCGCCTTTATCTCTTGCAAAAGAGCTTCGGCTTTTTCTTGGCCGCGATTGTAGTGGGCCACAACATAGTATCCTTCTTTGGCGGCGGCCAAGGCGATCGCGCGGCCAATTCCGCCCGACGCTCCCGTCACCAAAACTTTCTTTCCTGCGTTCTCTTCGCTCATAAAAAAACTCCTATATAAAATCGTTCCTGCATTACGGCTGTTCGCGCGAGCTTGGTCGCGAGCGCGAATGTTGCCGCTTATGCGGCTATCTAGCATCTTAGACTTGCCAGCATTTTTATTGCCGCTAATGTGTATACAAAATTTTTAGGTCGTCCGTTTCCATAACTGTGACGATTGTAGAGATGACCGGCTCGCCCGGCATCTCGCTGTAATAGGCCTCTCCGCTGTAAGTAAGAATGTCTTCCATCTCGTCAACCTTTTTAATCTTTACATGAACGCTCGTTCCCGCCTTAAAGAAAGGAACCTTGGCCGTGTAGTTCAAAAGGCTAAGCAAAAAGCCGGGGCGCGGAGGTTTTCCGATTTCGTAGCCTGTGACGCCGCTCAAAGCGCTGATGCTTTGCGCGATCATCTCAAAAGCCACGTAAGACGGAACCGCGTCCATCTCCTTATCATAAAAGATATGGTCTTTTGTTACAAGAGAATCGCTCTCCAAAGTGCGGGCCGTTGTGTCGTGCTGGGTCAAGCGGTCCAGCAAAAACATTTTGCTCTTGTGCGGAAGCAAGTTGATCAACTGTTCCGCGGGAACAATTTGCGGCAGTGTGTTAATTTTTTCAGTCATTTGATTTTCCTATTATTAAACTTACGTTGCAACCGCCAAAGCCAAACGAGTTTGACATGCATACGTTTATTTGTTTGTTAAATTTCGCGCCTTTTTGAATAAAGTTCAAGCGCGCAAGGTCGGGGTCGTCCTCTCCGTCGTAAAGGTGGAGCGGCAATTTTATTTTGTCCAAACTTTTTTCTTCATTATTAACGATTGCAAGCCAGCAAGCGGCCAATTCAACCGCACTTGACGCTCCAAGCGTGTGGCCCGTCATCGGCTTTGTGGAACTTGCGGGGAGCGACGCGCAGGCGCTTCCAAAACATTCGGCCACCGCCTTTGCTTCCATAGAATCGTTGAGCCGCGTTCCCGTTCCGTGCAAATTTAAATAATCGATTTGGCTTGCCTCCAAACCGGCACAGGCCAAAGCTTCCTTCATCGCGGCAAGCGCTCCGCTTCCGTCAGCCAAGGGAGCGGTCATGTGGCTTGCGTCCGCGCTCTGTCCATAGCCCAAAAGTTGTATTGGAGCTGCGGCGGCTTTTTGGTCTTGCCCGCAATCTTTTTCCTGACCAAAACTGCCGGCCGCCAAACCAGAATCTTTTGTCAAGACAAAAAATGCGGCGCCTTCGCCCAGGGTAATGCCGCTGCGGTTTTTGCTAAAGGGATTGGTCTTGGTGTCGCTGACCGCTTCCAAAGAGTCAAAGCCAAGCAAGACTGTGTCGCTTGCAACGTCAACTCCGCCCACAATCGCCGCGTCTACGATTCCCGCCATGATAAGCTCGGCGCCTTTGGCAATCGCGCTGCCGCTGGAAGAGCAAGCGGTGGCAAAAACATAAGCGGGACCTGTCAGGCCAAATTTTTCTTTTGCGTAAGTGGCCGGATAGTCTGCGCTCTGGATTTCTAGCGAATAGTTTTTGGGAAAGGCGCCTTTTTCAAAATACTCGCGGTGGCCGGCAACGGAAAATTCAGAGCCGTTGTCGCAGCAGCCTATGCAAACGGCAAGGCGGCCCTCGCCAAATTTTTCTTTTGCAGCCAAAACCGCCGGCGCGATTTGTTCCAAAGCGGCGTCTTCTATTTGAATGACTCGCATGTCGTGACGGGCGCCAGTTTTTTTGAGCGCGCCGTCGGCAATCTTTGCCGCGTAAAATTCGCGCCCCGAATGAGTCTTAACTTTAACAAGCCCGTCTTGGCTTCCTGTCGTCAAAGCCTCCCAAAAAGACGCCGCGTCCATTCCTGCGGCGCAAGCGATTCCCGGCTTTGACAAAAAAAGCTTTTGTTTCACCCTTGAATTATAGCAAATATAATGCGTCAGGACAACAGCCGAGTCCCACAAGCAGCGTCTGAAAGACGCGGTTACCCCGCTCGAACAAGCAATTAAGGTCTTACAAGCAAAAAAACGAGCGGCTTGACACAACGCCCTCAAAAAATTAATATTCTATAAATCTCAAAATTCACAAGGAGAAAACTATGAAAAAGATTTTGACAGTTTTGCTCGCGCTCGCCATGCTTTTTGGCGCCGTTTCTTGCTCAAAAAAGACTAAAAAGACAGGAAAGACTTGGATTGTCGCCACTGACACAGCCTTCCGCCCGTTTGAGTACACAAACGAAAAGAACCAGTTTGTAGGAATCGACGTTGACCTCTTGGCCGCCATCGCCGAAGACCAGGGCTTCAACTACGACTTGCAGTCTTTGGGTTGGGACGGAGCGGTTGCCGCCGTTCAGGTCGGTCAGGCCGACGGTTTGATCGCCGGAGCCACAATCAAGCAGGAGCGCGTTGACTCAGGCTGGATTTTTAGCGACGGCTACTACAACGCCACACAGACATTTGTCGTTGCCAAAGACTCTTCTATCGAAAAGTTCGAGGACCTCAAAGGAAAGAACGTCGCCGTAAAGAACGGAACCGCCGGAATGGACTTTGCCCTTTCTCTCAAGTCAAAGTACGGCTACACAGTAACAGTTTTTGAAGACTCGCCCACAATGTACCAGGACGTAGTTTTGGGAAACAGCGACGCCTGCGTTGAAGACACACCAATCATCGCCTCCAACATCAAGGAAGCCAAGCTTCCCCTTAAGATTCCCGCCGGAATGGAAAGCGAAGGCGCTCCCTACGGATTCGCCATCATGAACGCCAAGAACCAGGAATTGCTCGACATGTTCAACAAGGGCTTGGCCAACATCCGCGCCAACGGAACTTACCAGAAGATTTTGGATAAGTACCTTAAGTAAAACGCGCGACGCGATATGACACAAGGCCGCCTCAGTTTGGGGCGGCTTTTTAATAAAAAAAAGATTGCAGTTTTTATTGTAATCAAGGAGTTTATTGTGAAAAAATTTCATGCAAAATTTTTAGTCTTTTGGCCGCGTCAGTGATTTTTGTTGGCGCCAGTTCTTTTGTTTCTTGTTCAAACGGAAGCGATTCCTCTTCTACACCTCCTGCTGAACAAACAACGCCTCTTTCAGAAACTGCTACTGTATCAGAAGTTGCTGCTGTTGAAACAACTGGAACTGCGGCCGTTTCTGGCAGCACAGCAACACTTTCTGCTACTAACGGCACTTATCTTTTAACAGAAAGCGCTTCATCTTCCGCTTCTGTCTCAACAGTAATATCAGCGTCAGAGGCTCCATCAACAAAAAAAGGCACTTGGAAATTTACCGAAAGTGGAAAGACAACTCCAAAATATGCAGGAAGCTATACAGGTTCGATAGGAACAATTGGTTCTAATGCAACATCTTTAACATTGAAAGTTGAAAAGATTGTTAACAATGGTGTACTGTCTGCTGTTGTCGATGTAAAAACTATCGATATGGATATTCCCGCTTCAGGAACATTCAATGCAACAATTCCTGCCGTAAAGGTAAGCAGCGTAACTTCTTATATGTCATCAAAAATGGATGTACAATATAATTCTGCAACCAATTATAATATCTATTCAAATAATGAAAGAATTGATTTAGCTGACGGAAAAATTACTTATAACGCAGTTGCTTCCAGAAAAAATCTAACTAACGGTACATCCGCTGGCGATATAGAAAATAATTCATATCAATTCAAAAGCGGAACTTATACAATCTCTAATGGAACGCTTACAGGCACTGTTGGCGGCAAAACCTTATCATTTACTATTGACGCTGACGGAAACCTTGCGACAAATGAGGGCGTTGCATTTTATTTGATTAGCGGCAGCTATAAGCTTTATGCTAATTGTGTATCTGTGGCTGATGGAAATAATTCATACGCGCAGCAAAAATATGTTACTTTCTGTGAAGATTCTGGCAAAACCGGGCAGGTTATTGATATAAAAGCTTTTGTGCCTGGGCAAGGAAGTACAATCAGAAACTTTAAGGATATTACTTATGAAAAGAGCGGAAATACAATGACATTGAAATTCTCTGACAGCACTACCAAGACCGCGACATTTTCCGCTGACGGCAAAACCCTTACTCTTGACGGCGTTGTTTACACCAAGCTGTAATCGTAAAATTAACTGACTCTGCCCCGGCGCGTTTTGCTGCCGGGGATTTTTTTTCTCTAGCCAATTCGCGCGAATCGTGATAGTATAAAAGGCAGGAGGCGCTCCCCATGCCAACAATAACAAAAAAAATTAACGGGGC
Organism: Treponema sp.; assembly: GCA_017551705.1. Classification (GTDB taxonomy): domain Bacteria; phylum Spirochaetota; class Spirochaetia; order Treponematales; family Treponemataceae; genus Treponema_D. The sequence goes on along the minus strand of JAFZLA010000007.1, from coordinate 1,769 downwards.
GATAATTGTCTTTACGCTCGCAAGTCTTTTTGCAAACATTGTGTTTGACTTTTTTGCGGTCAAGAAAATTCTTAGCGAGACTTACGACACGTTCCTGACGCAAATCGCTTACACCGGCGCGTCTTACTTTAAGGGCGATAAATTGGAGCAATACGCGCGCGACGGCCTCAAGTCGGAGGAATACAAGGACACGCTCATAAAGCTTGCCAACCTTACCGAAAACACCGACATAAGCTTTTTGTATGTAATCATTCCCGAGATGCCCGACTGCAAGTACAAGACTTACGTCTTTAACGTGGTCAACACAAAGCTGCGCCACAAGTACAATCCCTACCACGCGGGCTACAAAGAGGACACATCGGACGCGTCCGCCGCGCGCTTTAAGCGTTTGATGGAAAAAGGCGGAATGGAAATGGACAGCATGATGTTTTCCCACGCCGGAGCGCGGACAAGAATATCGCTGGCCTTGCGCGATTCCACCGGAAAAAAAGTGGGAATCATTTGCGTCGAAAAGCAAATGGACACAGTCACTTCGGTTCTTAAAAATTATGTCCGCATAGACTTGCTGTTCGCGCCTATAATGTCAATTTTGTTCTTTGTTTGCTTTGGAACGTTCATCAGAAAAAAGTTTGTGCGCCCGATTGTCTGCATCACAAAAGAGGCCAAAGACTTTGCAAGCCATGACGCGCACTTTTCTGACAAGCTAAAAGACATTCACTCCAACGACGAAATTGAAACCCTTGCCCGCTCTATAGAAAAAATGGGCATCGACATTCAAGTTTACATCAAGGACTTGATGCGCGTTACAACAGAAAAGGAACGCATCAGCGCGGAGCTTTCGGTTGCCAGCGGAATCCAGGCCGGCATGCTGCCCAAAAACTTTTCGCCGTATCCAGACCATCCGGGCATCCAGCTTTACGCCAGCATGATTCCGGCCAAGGAAGTTGGCGGCGACTTTTACGATTTTTTCTGGACGGGCAAAGACAAGCTTTGGCTTGTAATGGGCGACGTCAGCGGCAAGGGAGTTCCAGCCGCCATGTTCATGGTAATAGCCAAAGCGCTTATACGAAACGCCGCCACATTGGACTACGAGCCAAGCGAAATTTGCGAGCGCGTCAACAACCAGCTGTGCAAAGAAAACGAGCAGGGCTTGTTCGTCACTTGCTGGCTTGGCTGCGTCAACCTTTCCACCGGCCTTATGAAATTCGCCAACGCCGCGCACAATCCGCCGGTTTTGTACGACGGTTCCGCTTACAAATTGCTGGAACAAAAAAGCGGCATAATGCTGGCCGCGATGGAAGACACAAAATACGTTGAGCACGAAATCCAGCTGCAAAAGGGAAGCCGCATCTTCCTTTACACCGACGGCGTGACGGAGGCGCAAAACAAAGACCGCCAGCTTTTTGGCGAGGAAATGCTTTTGGCGGCTCTTGCAAAGAGCGCGGCCCTTACCGCAAAAGAAAAGATAGAGGCCATCAACGCGGAAGTCGAGCGCTTTGCCGGCGGAGAGCCGCAAGCCGACGACATAACGGCGCTGGCATTTTATCTTGACGAGCTTTCCGGAGCCGCCGTCAACAACGACAGCGCAAGGACTTTGGAGTTGCCGGCCTCTGACGACAAGCTGGCAGACGTTTTGGACTTTATCAAGGCGCATTTGCCGGCCGATGTTTCTAACGAGTTGAAAAACAAGCTGGATCTTGCGTCGGAAGAAATTTTTGTGAACATTAGCCATTACGATTACGAAGGGGAGTCGGGCCAAGCGCAAATCG